>NZ_JBHIQG010000025.1:0-16925 GCF_042196425.1 Bartonella sp. AD328YNZD
TTTTACACCGCAAGAATTTCTAGAAGAAAAAACATAATCAAATATTTTTCATAAAAAATGATGATTGCAACAAAAGCCTATTTTATTTGCGTCATAAAAGTTTACGCATAAGCTCATATGAACTTCTAGAATATTTCTTGTTTTAGAGTTTTTTTAGTGTATACGAGTGATCTTTCTGTTGAAATCAGTAATTATGTCATAGAGTGCTTAAAAAAGAGTTCTCTGTAAAATATATTTCCTCTTCTCGAAAAAGCTTCTTTTGTACTTTTTACATCTCAAAAGTTTATTTCTTACAATGAATTCTTTTATAATGTTCATTGATAAATTGATTATGTACTCATAACTTATCTTCTCTGTTAAATGAGACTTTTTGATTGTAGTCATATTTTCTTACTCGAATTTATCTTATTAAGACTCAATAAAGCTTATTAGTTATAATCATAAGGGAAATTATCGAGAGAATAAGAATGTATAGATTCAATATAGGCTTTATGGAGTCTATTACGAACAGATAAGTGTAATGGGAATAAATATAACAATGACGCTGCAAAAAAGCAGATTTATTATTTTATAAAGATGAGAATAGTGGTGAAGTCCCCTCATAACAATGTGTATTTCAGATAAAAAAGCGGAGAAAAAATACTATATGATTTTGAAAACAATAGTTTGTTGCTGTCACTAAGCTAACGATGGTTCTATAGCAATATTGTTTTGTCCAAATAATCAAAACTAAAGCTCCCAAACAGATATTTAATCGCTAAGGAAAAATGAAAACTACTTAAAATTTTTGTCATATTTTGGAGGTTTGTTCTACAGATATTTCTTTACATATGTTTTTGAATCAACAATGATAATACTCTTGTCAAATTTTTCTAAGAAGAATAAGTGGCCGTATAAATAAAATAGCAATACATAGCATGATAAAACGTTATGTTTTTACAAACCTCCATTATTTTTCTTCTGTCATAATCGCTTGTTCAATTTTTGGTAGAATTTTTTTTTGATAAATTTGCCATGTTAAGGGACCAACATGTTTGGCAATAATAATACTCTCTTTATTCAAGAGAAAGGTTTCTGGTGGTCCATACACCCCCCAGTCAATAGCTGTATATCCTGAATCATCAAAGCCAATAAATTTAAAAGGATTACCAAAACTGTTTAAAAAGCGCAGGGCATTTGCTTTGTTATCTTTATAATTAATGCCAATTAGATCAAAACGTTTATCTTGTGCAATTTTCATAAGAAGAGGATGCTCTTCGCGACAGGGTAAACACCAAGAACCCCAAAAATTGACCAATGTGACACGTCCTTTAAACTGTTTTGAATTGAGATAACTTTCTTTATCAAGAAGAGGAAGATAAATATTGGGAGCAGGTTTTTCAGCTAATGCGTTTGGGAGAAGAGAAGAATCTTGAAGGTGTTTTTTATCCATAAAGTTGAAAAAAAACATCATGAGAAGAAGAAAAAGCACAAATGGTCCAAAAAAAACAAGCAGAACAGGCAAAGATATATTTTTTTTAAGTTTTGGAGGGATGTTTTTCATTATACTTTATCTTTTTGTGACAGCTCTTTTTTGTTTAGCTGTTGGAGAATTTTTTTTTGGTAGAGGGCTTTGCAAAGAATATATCCAATAAGACATAAGAGGGATATTGCAGAAAGCACATAGCTTAAAACAACAATTTGCTCGTGTTTAAGGGTGCTCAGGAAAAAATCAATTTTCTGAGATAGATTTCCTAAAAGTCCGCTGTGGATGCCATTTAGGTCGAGCATAATGAAGCGCCTATTGTTGTGCACGACGGGATTTTTTTATCTGAAGTATTTGGATATAACGATGATTGATTTCATTTCGCATAGCCATCAAATAGAGCGTAATAAACATAAAGATGAAACAAAAGAGCATTGTTATAAGGGGCCATAACATAGCATTGTCGATTGTTGGTCCTCCAGCGCGTAACAATGATGCGGGTTGATGCAATGTATTCCACCAATTAACAGAAAATTTAATAATAGGGATATTAACAAATCCAACAAGTGTAAGAATTGCAGTAGCGCGCGCGGCTTTTATTGGGTTGTCGAAAGCTCGTCCAAGCAGGATAATAGCAAGATAGATAAAAAGCAGAATTAAAACTGATGTTAACCGAGCATCCCAGACCCACCATGTTCCCCATGTAGGTCGTCCCCAAAGTGCTCCTGTCATAAGAGCCAAGACGGTGAAAATTGCTCCAATGGGCGCCCCACATTTGAGTGCCACATCAGCAAGATGATATTTCCAAATCAAATTTCCTAATGCCGCGGCACTCATCGTTATATAACAGAATGTAGACAACCACGCAAAGGGTACATGAAGGTACATAATCTTAACAGTAATCCCTTGTTGATAGTCATCAGGGGAATGCATCACAAGAATCAATCCAAAGATAAGAAAACACAATGTTATGCTGGCTAACCAAGGCAAAATCATTTTGCTTATTTTCATGAAATGGGTAAAACTTATAGGGAGTGATCTCATTTTATATGTGCGCATTATTTCATTCATAAAATTCATAATAGGCAGAGTTTTGCTATGCGGCAATCAACTTTTATTATTCTGATAAAAGTTTAAGCGTTATCGCAGCAACAAAAGAGCTAAAGAGACTCAAAAGAAGTGAAAAAGCGCTGAGAAGAGCTAGGGAAGTGAGAAAAGAGGTATTTGGGTTTATTGGGGCTGTAGCAGCGGAAACACCAAAAATCATAATTGGAATGATCCACGGCAAGATAATGATAAAAATAAGCAAAGTACTGTGCAACAATGAGGTTGCGAGTGCAGCGCCTATAGCACCAATAAAAATAATAGCTGGTGTTCCGCATAAAAGGGTAAGTATTGTTGTAAAAGTTATTACTACATCTAAATGAAGCATGAGGGCTAAAATAGGTGTAGCAAAAATAAGAGGAAGCATTGTTCCTACCCAATGGGCAAGACATTTGGTAAAGACAATTAGTGTAAAACTTTGTCTTTGTTCTGAAAGGATAAATTGGTCGAGATTACCATCATCGCGATCGATTTGGAAAAGTTTGTTCAGATTGAGGAGCCCTGCAAGAAGGGCTCCAAACCACAATATACCCGGTCCTATTTGTGCAAGAGTTTTGGGATCTGGTCCAATGGCAAAGGGGGTTATGACAACAACAGCGATGAAAAACAATAATCCTGTTAGTGAAGTAGCTTGTAGCGCTAATAATAGTTTAAGATCACGCCAGAACAGTGCTTTCATTTTATTCTCTTTATTCTCTCCTAGAGAGGTAAAAATTTTTCCAGAGCGATGGTATGGTTTTCTGGAATACCTAGGGAATTATGAGTCGCGGCGATAATCATACCACCTTGATTGAGATGACGCTGGAAAATACGGGCAAGGAGTTTCTGAGCATGGTTATCGAGACCAGATATTGGTTCATCCAAAATCCAAATAGGACGATAGGAGAGTAAAAGACGGGCAATAGCGACACGTCTTTGTTGTCCAGTTGACAGAGTGTTAAAGGGTAAATGTTCAAGATCAGAAAGACCAATATCGGCAAGGGCTTCATGCACAAAGCGTAAATGTTGACCATAAAATTCTGCCCAAAATTGCAAATTATCAATGACAGATAAAAGAGGTTTCATAGCGTTTTGAGGACCAAGGTAATGACAGGCAGTTGCAACAGGGTATGTTTGATTATGGTCTTTAAGGATTATATGACCTTCAGCAGCTTCAAGAAGACCGACAATGATTCGGAGTAATGTAGACTTTCCGATACCATTAGGACCGGTGATTGTCATAAGTTGCTGTGAAAATAAACAAAAAGAAAGACCTTGAAACAGAATTTCCTCGTTTCTGTAAGCAGCTAGATCTTTGCCTGATAACACCATGTGATTGCCTATTTTGTTTTTATTTTCATATTCTTTAGTGCATTATAGAATAAAAAACACATTTTTTATGCAATTGTACCTAGAATAGTTCTAGAAATAGTTCTATAAGGGGTACCTTACATCAATATCTGGTGTAAAATGGTTTCTGGCGCTGATTTCCGCATTTGCCTATGAGCGGGTGGAGGGGGAAATGGATAGCGGAGGTAATTGCGTCTGCGCTCAAGCTGCGACCTTGACTCGTAGTTTGTGTTGTTCATTCCTGGAAATTGGGTGGTTATAGTATGAGGGTGGACAGTCATGACTCAAATTGATAGCTTTAATTGTCGCAGAGTATTAAATGTTGGTGGCAAAGAATATACTTATTATAGCTTGATCGAAGCGGAGAAGAACGGACTTGAAGGTGTTTCTCGTTTACCGTTTTCGATGAAAGTTATTCTCGAAAATTTATTGCGATTTGAAGATGGTCGCACGGTTAAAAAAGAGGATATCCTCAATGTTGCTAAGTGGTTAAGTGACAAAGGAAGTGCCGGGGCAGAAATTGCCTACCGTCCTGCACGTGTTCTTATGCAGGATTTTACAGGTGTTCCAGCAGTTGTTGATCTTTCTGCAATGCGTGATGCTATGGTTAAACTTGGCGGTAACGCTGAAAAAATCAATCCTCTCATTCCCGTTGATCTCGTCATTGATCACTCAGTTATTGTTGATGCTTTTGGCAATTCCATGGCTTTTAAGGAAAACGTTGAGCATGAATATGATCGCAATGGTGAGCGCTATCGTTTCCTTAAATGGGGGCAGCAAGCTTTTCAAAATTTTCGTGTTGTTCCTCCAGGAACAGGGATTTGTCATCAGGTTAACCTAGAATATTTAGCACAATGCGTGTGGACGAAGAAGGAAGAGGGATGTGAGACGGTTTATCCTGACACCTGTGTGGGAACTGATTCGCATACGACTATGGTAAATGGTTTAGGGGTCTTAGGTTGGGGGGTTGGTGGTATTGAAGCAGAAGCAGCAATGTTAGGCCAACCTGTTTCTATGTTGTTACCTGAAGTGATTGGTTTTCGTCTAACAGGGAAACTTAAAGAAGGTGTAACCGCCACCGATCTCGTGTTGACGGTGACCCAAGTGTTACGCCAAAAGGGTGTTGTTGGTAAATTTGTTGAGTTTTTTGGTCCTGGTTTGGAGCATATGACGCTTGCTGATCGGGCAACGATTGGGAATATGGCTCCTGAATATGGAGCAACGTGTGGTTTTTTCCCAATTGATAAGGAGACAGTGCGTTATCTCAATATGACAGGGCGTGATGAAGATCGGATTGCCTTAGTGGAGGCTTATACCAAAGCACAAGGGATGTGGCATGATGAAATGGTGGCTCATCCCATTTTTAGTGATACAATTGAATTAGATATGGGAACCGTTGTCCCTTCTATGGCTGGTCCTAAACGTCCTGAAGGACGTATTGCATTGGAAAATGTTGGGCAGGGTTTTGAGAAGGCATTGGTCGAAGACTATAAAAAAACTTCTGGACAAGGTGAGCGCTATCAGGTCGAAGGTGAAGAATATACGCTGAGTCACGGTGATGTGGTGATTGCTGCGATTACTTCTTGTACGAATACATCAAATCCAAGTGTTCTCATTGCAGCAGGTCTTTTGGCACGAAATGCTGTAGCAAAAGGTCTCAAAAGTAAACCATGGGTAAAAACTTCTCTTGCACCTGGTTCACAAGTCGTTGAAGCCTACCTTCAAAATTCAGGTCTGCAAAAAGATTTAGATGCGTTAGGATTTAACTTAGTAGGATTTGGGTGCACAACATGTATTGGAAATTCTGGCCCTTTGCATCCAGCTATTTCCAAAACGATTAATGACAATGGTATCATTGCAGCTGCGGTTCTTTCAGGAAATCGTAATTTTGAAGGGCGCGTTTCTCCTGATGTGCAAGCGAATTATTTAGCTTCACCACCGTTAGTTGTTGCACATGCGCTCATTGGGACAGTGTGTAAAGATTTAACCAAGGAACCTCTTGGTGAAGATTCAGATGGTCAACCGATTTACTTAAGAGATATTTGGCCAACTTCTCAAGAAATACAGGAATTTATCGAAGAAAATGTTACGCGTAAAGTTTTTGCTGAAAAGTATGCAGATGTCTTTAAGGGAGATGAAAATTGGCAAAAAGTTCGGATTCCTACAGGTTCTACCTATTCTTGGGATGAGCAATCCACCTATGTACGCAATCCACCTTATTTCGATGCTATGCAGAAAGCTCCTGATGTCTTACCAGATATTAAGGATGCACAGATTTTAGGTTTATTTGGTGATAAAATCACGACGGATCATATTTCTCCTGCTGGTTCTATTAAGGCAGCTTCTCCTGCTGGGAAATATTTAATGGATCATGGTGTTAAAGTGGCTGATTTTAATCAGTATGGAACGCGTCGTGGGAATCATGAAGTTATGGTGCGTGGGACCTTTGCCAATATTCGCATTCGTAATTTCATGTTAGGGGAAAATGGTCGAGAAGGAGGTTATACGGTTCATTATCCGTCAGCGGTAGAACAAACCATTTACGATGCAGCAATGGCGTATAAACAAGAAGGTGTTCCGCTCGTTGTTTTTGCAGGTATTGAATATGGCAATGGATCATCACGCGATTGGGCTGCCAAAGGGACCAATCTTCTTGGTGTCAAAGCAGTGATTGTGCAGTCTTTTGAAAGGATACATCGCTCTAATCTTGTTGGTATGGGCATTGTCCCTTTTGTCTTTGAGGAGGGGCTAAGTTGGAAATCTTTAGGCTTAAAGGGAGATGAAAAGGTGACAATTGAAGGGATTCATAACTTGAAACCTCGTCAAAAGACTGTAGCGAAAATTACTTTTTCTGATGGTACGGTAAAAACCGTTCCATTATTGTGCCGTGTTGATACTGAAGATGAGCTAGATTATTTGCATCATGGTGGAATTTTGCAATATGTCTTACGTAAGTTAGCCGTTTAAATTCTTTTGTTTGTTAAGAAATATCTATTATTAAGCTATAAAGTTGCGGATCAAAGAGTTTAGCTTCGTTTTTTTATGACTATCTTTGAAAATCTAATTGACGTTAGCTTTGGGATTGCGCTATAAGCCACACAGTTATAGGCAGCTTTATAGTTTTGCTTGGGTTGGATTTATTTATATTGGTAGAGTTGTTATTAGGACTCATTTTACCAAGGTGTTGAAAGAGAGATTATATTTATGGCGAATACACCTTCTGCTCGAAAAGCGGTGCGCAAGGTTGCGGCGCGCACACAGGTTAATAAGGCCCGCCGTTCACGCGTTCGTACTTTTATACGTAAGTTTGATGATGCTTTAGCGGGTGGCGATAAAGCATCTGCAGAGATTGCATTTAAGAATTTTGAGCCTGAAATTATGCGTGCAGTTTCTAAAGGGGTTTTTCATAAAAATGCTGCTGCGAGGAAAGTATCACGTTTAGCTAAACGCTTGAAGGCTCTCAGCGTTTAAGCTTTTTTTCCTTTAATTGAGAACAAAGCCAGTATCCATGAGGGTGCTGGCTTTTTGTTTATTATTTCAAAAGGTTTCTATTGAAAATAAGAATCGATAATGATTCTCCACTTGAAAAAGGAGAGAAAGTTTATAGGGGGAGGTATGGTTATCCACAAGCTTTGTGGATTTGTACAGAGTCTTTTTTGTCAAGCATTTTATTTTTTTTTTTAAATCTGAAGAGATTCTTTAATTATTGGTAAATTTAGAGAAAAAAAATGAATTGAATCAATATTTTTTTCAGTCCTCATTAATATAAGCATTTTTTTCGGGTTTTTTGATTTTATTTTGACCTCTTGCATTTTACCTCTGCTGTTTTGTATGGTTCTTATGAAGACTAAGAAGCATGAAGGGGTCACATCAGCGCATTATTCTGTATTTTGTTGAATACAAGATGTTTTGATTTAGGTTTTTCGAAACTTTTGTGTTGGAGAGGTTTCTGGCGGTTTTTTAGTTTTCTTAATGGATATGTTTACCATTTTAGAAGGGTGGGTCATATCATGAGTGCAAATAAATCTTATTGGTCATCTTTGTTAGTGGGGTTGTGATGAGGCTATCCTAGGGGAGGGTGAGTAATCTTATTTGGGGTAGGGCGTTTTGCCTTCGCTAGATTTATTTTAGTTGTTTGGCAGGACAAAATTTTATTTTTATCAGGATGGAAGATGGTGGATAAATTGAACTCTAAAGCTAGTTCCTTTAAAAGGGTTTCGGTAAATATCCTGTCGGCAGAGAACATAATAAAGAATAGGATGACGGAAAGTGATGAGAACGTTTGTAGAAATGCTTCTATAGGGCATTCTATTGTTTCAGAGGAGGAAAGTGCGGCGGCTTTTGTCCGTGTTATGGCGCAGTTAAAGGTGCAGGTTGGTGTTGAGGCTTATACCAGTTGGTTTGGACGTGTGAAGCTTGCTGAATATAGTCATACTCTTGTAAAGCTTTCTGTTCCTACTGCTTTTTTACGTTCATGGATTAATAATCACTATGGTTCTCTTTTGACTCATTTATGGAAACAAGAGAATTCAGCAATTATTCGTGTTGAAGTTATTGTTCGTGGTATGGAACGCGTTTCAAGAGATGTCGTTTGTAAAAGAAGTGTTCCTCCTGTTGTGCTAGAGGAGCAGGCGGCTTCATCTTTTGTTGAGAGTTGTGCAGAGCATTCAGTTAAGAATTCTCAAACGGGGGTTTTTGGATCTCCACTTGATTCTCGCTATACTTTTGAAAGTTTTGTTGAGGGGGCTTCTAATCGTGTTGCTTTAGCGGCTGCACGTTCAATTGCGGAGGGGCATAAAAGCGCTTTGCGTTTTAATCCTCTTTTTATTCACGCATCTGTTGGTTTGGGAAAAACACATTTGCTTCAAGCGATTGCGGCTTCTGCATTGAAGCGTTTAACATCTGCACGTGTTATTTATTTAACTGCTGAATACTTTATGTGGCGTTTTGCAACAGCTATTCGTGATAATGATGCTCTTTCTTTTAAAGAACAGCTTCGCGATATCGACCTTTTGATTATTGATGATATGCAGTTTTTGCAGGGAAAGTCGATACAACATGAGTTTTGCCATTTGCTTAATATGTTGCTTGATAGTGCAAAACAAGTTGTTGTCGCTGCAGATCGTCCACCAGCAGAATTAGAATCGCTTGATCTTCGCGTTCGATCTCGTCTTCAAGGAGGAGTCGCACTTGAAATTGAAGCACCAGATTATGAAATGCGTTTACAAATGTTGCGCCAGCGGTTAAAGGTGGCACAACAAGATGATGGCATGATATCAATCTCTGATGATATCTTGGAATATATTGCCAAAACGGTTTTAGGGTCGGGACGTGATATTGAAGGAGCATTTAATCAGTTGTTATTTCGTCAATCTTTTGAGTCTAATTTATCTTTAGAACGGATTGATGAGTTATTAGGTCACTTGACACGTCCTGGAGAACCTAAGCGAATTCGGATTGAAGAAATTCAGCGTACGGTAGCGCGCCATTATAATGTTTCTAAACAGGACTTGTTGTCTAATCGCCGAACACGTACGGTTGTGAAGCCACGGCAAGTTGCGATGTATTTAGCAAAAGTATTAACTCCTCGCTCATTACCAGAAATTGGACGCCGTTTTGGTGGGCGTGATCATACAACAGTTTTACACGCTGTGCGTAAAATTGAAGATTTGGTTTGTGGTGATCAGACCTTAGCTAAGGAACTTGAATTGCTTAAGCGGTTGATTGGAGAACAGGCTGTATAATGTTTATCGTTTCTTTCTTTGGAGAAACTTTAAAGGATTTAATAAAAGGATTTGTTTTTTCTTATGCAGTAGTGGCTTGTCATTTTAAGAGAGGTTTAATAAACTCTATTAGGCGATTCTTTAAAGAGGATCTGTCGTTTTAATTCTAAAGAATTCTTATAGTTTTTGGTAAATCATACGAGGCTTTTATGCGCATTACAGTTGATCGCAGTCAATTTCTCAAGTCTCTAGGTCGTGTTCATCGTGTGGTAGAGCGCCGTAATACTGTTCCTATTTTATCGAATGTGCTGATTGATGCAGAAAATGGTCGTGTGCAGTTAAAGGCAACAGATATTGATTTAGAGGTTACAGAATCTTTTACGGTAAATGTTGAACAAGCTGGAGCAATAACTGTTCCAGCACATTTGCTTTATGATATTATTCGGAAACTGAGTGATGGCAGTGAAGTTGTATTATCCGTTGATGAAAATCAAGCAAGTACAATATCTGTTGTTTCGGGTTGTGCACATTTTCAGCTTCAATGTCTTCCGAAGGTAGATTTTCCAGAGTCACTTCCTGGGCAGTTTGGTTATCGCTTTTCTCTATCGGCATCAGGGTTAAGGCGTTTACTTGATTGTACACAATTTGCTATTTCTACTGAAGAAACCCGTTATTATCTTAATGGTATTTACTTCCATGTTGTTAATGATGGTGTTTTGAAACTGCGTTTGGTTGCAACGGATGGTCATCGTTTGGCACAAGTTGAGATGGAAGCTCCTTCAGGAGTTGAGGGAATGCCCGGTGTTATTGTTCCCCGTAAAACTGTAGGAGAGTTGCAGAAACTTCTTTCAGAAGAAAATGATGGTGATGTATGTATAGAGCTTTCAGAGACAAAGATTCGTTTTTCTGTGGGTTCTGTTATTTTTACATCAAAGTTAATTGATGGAACATTTCCAGATTATCAGCGCGTCATCCCTCTTGGAAATGATAAAGAATTAATTGTTAATAGGCAGGGTTTTTCTTCTGCAGTTGATCGTGTTTCAACGATTTCAAGTGATCGGGGGCGTGCAGTTAAGTTAACGATTGAGCATGGACAGTTAAAGCTTATCGTTAATAGTCCTGATTCGGGCAGTGCAGAAGATCAATTATCAGTAACTTACACATCTGAACCGCTTGAGATAGGGTTTAATTCACGTTATCTTTTGGATATCGCTGGGCAGCTTTCAAGCAATGAGATGGTTTTTATGTTGGCTGAGGCTGGAGCACCGGCTCTGATTCGTGATAATGATGATGCAGATGTGCTCTATGTGCTGATGCCTATTCGCGTTTAGGGGCAATTGTTTTGCAATGCATGGCGAGTCGTGTGCACAAAGTGGCAGTGAGGCAGCTGAAGCTTTTACGTTATCGCAATTATTCTTTTTTTAATATTCATTTTTCGGGTCAGCATGTGGTTTTTACTGGCCATAACGGTGCTGGTAAGACGAATCTTTTAGAGGCGTTATCTTTTCTTTCTCCTGGTCGTGGTTTGCGACGTGCTGCTTATTCTGATGTTAGCTTTGTAGAGGGCGGAGGTGAAGGATTCGTTGTATTTGCACGTCTTGAATGTGCTCTTTATGGTGAAGTAAAGATTGGTACAGCTTTGGAGGTTAGCGATAACAGTCGAAAGGTCCATATTAATGGTGTGAATGAACCAGGTGATTGCCTAACAGATTATTGTCATATTAGTGTCCTAACACCGTCCATGGATGGTCTTTTTACAGGTCCTTCACTTGAGCGCCGTAGTTTTTTGGATCGTATGGTTTTAGCGATTGATCCCTTGCATAGGCGTCGCATAGCCGATTATGATAGAGCTATGCGTGCACGTAATCGCTTATTTTTGGATGGAAATGAAGATTGTGCTTGGTTTGATGCTTTAGAAAAGCAAATGGCAGAATTGGCGACAGCTATTTCTGCGGCGCGTGTTGATGTTATTCGGCTTTTAAATGACATGTTTACACAAATGCCGTCTCATATACCTTTTCCACGAGCTTTTTTGCAAATTGATGGTTTTTTAGAAACAGCTCTTAGTGAAATATCAGCAACTGAAGTTGAAGAACAATTTTGTGATCAATTACGGCATAATCGCGCAATGGATCGTGCTGCTGGTCGGACGTTAGAAGGACCACATCGTGCAGATTTGCAGGTTTTTTATGCTGATAAGAATATAGCAGCAACATCTTGTTCAACAGGTGAACAAAAAGCGCTGCTGACAGGTTTAGTTTTATGTCATGCACGTCTAACAGGTATGATGTCGGAAAGGGCTCCCATTCTTCTTCTTGATGAAATGGCTGCTCATCTTGATTCGCATCGACGTGCTGCTTTATTTGATATTCTTGATGATTTAGCTGTGCAAACATTCATGACAGGAACAGATCGTGTTTTATTTGATGCCTTAAAAGGACGCGCAGAATTTTTTGAGATTAAGAATGGAGCTTTATTGCTGTAAAAAACATGCTAAATATCTTTCTAATAAGTGATGACTCTGAAAGAAAAGGCTTGCTATGTCAGAGATAATAACGATTTTAAATGGTCCTAATTTAAATTTTCTAGGTCAACGTGAGCCAGGAATTTATGGAACTGAAACTCTAGAAGGTATTGAAAAAAGATGCAGAGAATGGGCAAAAAAAAATGATATCATAATAAATTTTTATCAAAGTAACTGTGAAGGGCAATTAGTAGCATGGATACAAGAAGCAATAGAGACAAGTTCTGGATTGATCATTAACCCAGCGGCTTACAGTCATACATCTGTTGCACTTCTCGATGCCCTAAAAATGTTTTCAGGGCCGAAAGTAGAAGTTCATTTATCTCATATTTATCAGCGTGAAGCTTTTCGTCACCATTCTTATACATCTGCAGGTGTAGACGCTATCATAACCGGGTGTGGAGGTGATGGATATCGGTTTGCACTTGAGTATATTGCAAAACAATTAAGCAAAATAATTAAATTGTGATAGGTAAAGAGCAAACGTTGGATAAGAGTAGTATTGGCATTGAATTCACTTGATAATTATTTTCAAATCTGTACAATATTAAGGTGTTATATTATGACAATTTTTAGTGCGTATGACGGGGGTAAATGAAGATGAAAAGCTTTGTTAGACAATTAGAGATGCTTGTGATTTTAGGGGGAGCACTGCTTTTGTCTGGTTGTAAAATTGATGTTATACAGCCATCAGGTTATGTTGCACGTCAACAGTTAATTTTGATTGTTGTTTGTGTGGCTGTTATGCTTTGCGTTGTCATTCCAGTAATGGTGAGTGTGGTATTTTTAGCTATAAAATATCGTGCATCGAATGTGAAAGCGGACTATTCTCCTGATTGGGCGCATTCAAATAAAATTGAAGCGTTGATGTGGAGTATTCCCATTGTAATCATAATGGTTTTAGGTTCATTAACAACTTATTATACCTATAAGCTTGAGCCTACAAATCCCCTTCCAGTAGAGGTGGTGGGTGAAGGAAAGCCATTGCAGATTGATGCTGTAGCTCTTGATTGGAAGTGGCTTTTTATTTATCCTGAATATGGTGTTGCATCGATTAATGAAATTTACGCGCCTGAAGGACGTCAAGTTTTATTGCAATTGACGTCAGAGAATTCTGTCAATGCCTTTTGGGTTCCCAAATTGGGTACGGTTCTTTACGCTATGCCGCAGATGAATGCTAAGTTGCATTTGGTCGCTGAAGAACAAGGGGTATTCAAAGGGACCTCAGCAAATTACAGTGGTGATGGTTTTTCGGGTATGCGGTTTAAGTGGCATTCTGTGTCTTCGCGGGATTTTGAGGATTGGATTGTAAAAGCTCGGGCTAATGGTCGAGTACTTGATCGTACATCTTATCGTCAACTTTCTATTGCGCCTCGTATGGGTGATATTGCTGCGAAGGAAAAAGATGCTGAAGTTCGTTATTTTGCACCTGTTGAGAAGCGGCTTTACTATCGTGTTGTTAATCGATGTGTCGATGAAAATACGGTGTGTAATGAAGATTTAATGAAACGTGCTGCTGCTCAGACGCTATGGGGTGCACTGTGTTCAGTATTTGATCCTGATGTTATTTAAAGGGTCAATAGAGAAAGAGCCCTTTTAATATTTTTAATATAAGGTTTCTTTTAAACTTAAATTTCATTTGAAATGGGTTGAGAAATGTTTGGAAGACTTACAGATCCTACGGCAGGTGCTTTTCATGCGCTTGCACATGAACCGATCGTTTTGTATACATGTATTGCGATTGTTTTGGTTGGTTTAATTGCTGTCGTTGCTCTGACAGCGCTTGGGTGGTGGGGAATTTTATGGCGAAATTGGATTACAACTGTTGACCATAAGCGCATAGGCATAATGTATATAGTTCTTGGAATTATTATGCTTGTTCGCGGTTTTGCGGATGCACTTATGATGCGAACGCATCAAGCTTTAGCTCTTGGGAGTGAAACAGCAGGTTATTTACCTCCTGAGCATTTTGATCAAATTTTTTCGGCGCATGGTACGATCATGATTTTTTTCATGGCTACGCCTATTTTATTTGGTCTTTTTAATTATCTTATACCGCTTCAAATTGGTGCGCGTGATGTTGCTTTTCCCTTTGCAAATAATCTGGGTTTTTGGATTACGGCAGCTGGGGCGATTTTGATTAATATATCCCTAGGTGTTGGTAATTTTGGTCGTGGTGGTTGGTTGATGTATCCACCTTTTACAGAATTACAAACGAGTCCAGATACAGGGGTAGATTATTATTTATGGTCTCTTCAGCTTTCTGGTATTGCAACAACAATGGGATCAGTGAATTTTATTGCAACGATGATTAAAATGCGTGCTCCTGGAATGACAATGATGAAAATGCCTATTTTTTGTTGGAGCGCTTTTGTCAGTAATGTTCTTATTGTAGTTATTTATCCTGTCTTAACTGTTGCTTTTGCGCTCTTGGCATGTGATCGTTATTTGAACATGAATTTCTTTACTAACGTTGGTGGTGGAAATCCAATGGTGTGGATTAATTATGTTTGGGTTTTTGGTCACCCTGAAGTGTATGTTTTGGTTGTTCCTGCTTTTGGCATTGTGTCTGAAGTTGTCTCAACTTTTTCTTCAAAACGCCTCTTTGGTTATACTTCCATGATATGGGCCATGGTGGTTATTTTGATTCTTTCGCTTCTTGTTTGGGGACATCATTTCTTTACAATGGGTGGTGGTGAAGCTGTAAATACCTTCTTTAGTATTGCTACGATGATCATCGCAGTTCCAACAGGTGTAAAAGTCTTTAATTGGCTGCTCACGATGTATAAAGGTCGGATTCGCTTTGAGCCTCCAATGCTTTGGTGCATGGGAATGATCTTTACGTTTGTTGGTGGTGGGTTAACTGGTGTTTTATTATCTATTGTTCCTGCAGATTGGCAGTTTCATAATTCGCTCTTTTTGATAGCGCATTTCCATCATACAATTATTGGAGGTGTGGTTTTCGCTTATTTAGCAGGGCTTGCTTTTTGGTTTCCAAAAGCTTTTGGTTATAAACCAAATCGCATACTAGGTATTGCATCTTTCTGGTGTTGGTTTATTGGTTTTTACCTTGCGTTTTTCCCTGTTTATGCGCTTGGTTTAATGGGTGCAACACGTCGTCTCCAGCATTACATGGAACCTAGTTGGCAGCCGATGTTTATTATTGCTGCTCTAGGTGCTTTTATTATCTTGCTTGGTATCCTTTGTTTTGTGTTACAGGTTGTTTTGGCGATTTGGTATGGTATTAAGCATAAAGGTCACCTACCGGTAACGTTGAATGATTCTTGGGGTGATGCACGTACACTTGAATGGTTTACCTCTTCACCGCCTCCTGCCTACAATTTTGCCCTCCTTCCAAAGATACAGTCTGATGATGCTTATTGGAATATGAAGAAAAGTGGTTATCAACGTCCGACAAGTGGATTCACAAAAATTCATATGCCGTCGAATACATCGGCTGGAATTATTGCGGGATTCTTCTTATTAGTTGTTGGTTTTGCACTTGTTTGGCATATTTGGTGGCTTGCTGCTGTTGGACTGATTGGTTTTATTGCAACGCTTGTGTGTCATTCATTAACAGGTGATCATCATGGTTACTATATTCCAGCTGAAGAAGTGCAAAAAACTGAAGATGCCTTTACGGCTGTTCTTAAAGAACAAGGAGTGACAGTATGAGTGCTGTAACAATGAATAACGCGAGTACTATAGATGAACTTCACCACGATAGTAGCTCGGTAATGACGTTTGGTTTTTGGGTTTATATTCTTTCAGACTTAATCCTGTTTTCGACACTGTTTTCAAGTTTTGCTGTTTTTTCTGCTTCTTATGGTGGTGGTAAAGCGGGCAGTGAGTTTATAGATTTAAAGTTTGTTTTGGTTGAGACTGCTTTCTTGTTGTTTTCATCCGTCACTTATGGCTTTGCAATGGTACAAGCACATAAAAATAACATCAGTGGTGTGCGTTTATGGATGGCTATTACCTTTGTATTGGGGTGTTGCTTCATTGGTATGGAACTTTACGAATTTCATGAACTTTTGAGTGAGGTTTTTTATTTCGATCCAAATGCTTATGCGGGTATTGATCCTGCAACAGGTTTACAGCTTTTTGGACGGGAGATACTTTCTGCTTATTGGTCAGCATTTTTTGCTTTGGTTGGCACCCATGGTCTTCACGTGAGTGTTGGTCTTCTTTGGATGGTCGTGATGTTTTGTCATCTTCGTCGTAATGGTTTGGATCAGGATAATAAAACACGTTTAGCGTGCCTTTCCATTTTTTGGCATTTACTTGATATTGTATGGGTTGGTGTTTTCACCATGGTTTATCTATTAGGAGCGTTGTGATGAGCATGCAAAATGAAACACATGGTCCCAGTACTGGTTCCTATTTGGTCGGTTTTATTCTGGCTGTATTTTTCACCTTGGGTTCTTTTATTCCTGTGATGTATGGAATGATGGAAAGTTGGGCAGTCAGTACAAAAGTTGCATATCTTATTGGGATGGCGATTATTCAGATTGTAGTACAAATTGTTTTCTTTTTACACTTGAGTTCTGGTCCAGATGCCAAGTGGAATTTAAATGCGTTATGGTTTGCTGCTATTTGTGTTTTTATTATTATTGGGGGTACATGGTGGGCTATTTCTCATTTGAATTATAATATGATGGGTGGCTCAGGACGTGTTATTGAACCGGAAATATCAAGTAGAGATGGTTCTTCAGTATCTGAGCCGTTATCAAACAAAGATATATCCGTAAGAAAACAGCCAGAAAAGATACAGGGCTCA
>NZ_JBHIQG010000026.1:0-1984 GCF_042196425.1 Bartonella sp. AD328YNZD
CGAGCTTTAAGAGAAGCAAAAAAGCAAAAATGCGAACTCATAGAAATCAAACCTACCGGTGAACTGCTTATCTATCTGAAAGCAGATATCCCATTACCAAACTCAACAGCACATCCTGATAAAATATGGAATTTATCTCGTGATGATTATGAATTTGATATCATCTTATAGGTGTTCCCATGCCAAAACCACGCCCTCCTCACCTTGTGAAACAAATTACCCAACATGGCAAAATCGTATGGTATGTACGTATTGGTCATGGAAAACGTATTAGAATACGTGGTACCTATGGAACGCAAGAGTTTGTTGACAACTACAAAAGCGCACTTGCTGAATTACAAGGGCTTATACTCCCTAAATCCAAAACCGGTAAGCTAGTCGAAGGTTCATTTGCATGGCTCCTTAAACAGTATTTTAATAGCTCCAATTGGCATAGCCTCTCTACAATTACAAGAAAGCAAAGAGAATACATCCTTATGAAGATATGCGATTCCGTAGGAGATATCCCATACCAAGCAATTAATAAGAAACATATCATAGCTGGAGTTGAACGGCGTAAAGAAACACCAGCAATGGCTAGAGAATTTCTGAAAGTACTTAATGGGCTTTTTAATTGGGCGATTGACCAAGGTCTTTTGGAAAACAATCCAACTTTAGGGGTCAAAAAACCTCCTCTAAAAAATAAAGGGGGCTTTCCTGTTTGGACAGAAGAAGATGTTGAGAAATATTATAAAAGATGGCCTCATGGTACCCATGAACGTGTTTGGATTGATGTTCTTCTTTACACGGGGTTGCGCCGTGGTGATGCAGTTCGCATTGGCTGGAAAGATGTCAAAGACAATATTATTCATCTCAAAACAGAGAAAAGTAAATTCCAAACAGATGTTTTTCTCCCTATTTTACCGGAATTAGCCAAAACACTTGAAGCTGGTCCTATTGGTGAGGACACATTCATTTGTAGTAAACACGGGGGGAAAATACCTAAAGAAAGATTCGGAATTACATTTTATAATGCTTGTACCCAAGCAGGTATCAAAAAAACAGCCCATGGCTTAAGAAAATTAGCAGCAACACGCGCAGCTAATTCTGGTGCAACAGTATCACAACTCAAAGCAATTTTTGGCTGGACACATGATGCTATGGCATCTCTCTACACAAAGAGCGCAGATCGCAAAAAACTCGCTCTTGAAGCCATAAAAAAGCTTCAAAAAGATGGGGGATAGAGGAAAAAAAACGTAATAGAATCAGGATTCCTCAATTCCCCCATATTAGACATAACTATTTCATTTTACTTGCTGTTTAAATCCAATAACAGAATAATTCAAAGTTTATCAAGGATAATATCTTTTAATTCAAAGCCCATGAACTATGAGCAAAAGCATCGAATGTTCTTCCACCTGTCTCTCTGTTAGGACTCGGCGGCTTTCTAGTAAAGAAATATACAAAATATGCGATTAAAGCAAAAATCGCTGTCTCCATCCCCATTAAACCCGCAACTTTTTGGACATTTTTCTCAGCCCCTTGTCCTCCAAACTGGCTAATAATCATACCAACAGCTTTAATAACTCTATTTTCTTGTGTCATTACAGAAATAAAACCAGCATTTTGAAATCTATCATTTAAAGAATCAGCATTGGCTCTTAAAATCTGTGAAAAGAAAATCGCTACTGCAACAAAACATACTATACAATGCTTGAATATTTTCATCATAACCACCTAATTACAATATTTAATAAAATAAATTTTCTTTACCGCCCCCTCTAAATAGAAAACATTCCGTTATCTATCAATAAAGTATATTTATCTTATTACAATAAAAATATAATACAAAATTTAATTAATAATTTTATTTAAATTGTTAATTTTATATTATATTACACTTGCAATATATCCGTTACATGTTTATTTAAGAGTTGTCAATTATTTTATTTGTAATTTATACTATGTAATTTAATGATAAAAATAAATTTATTTTGTTGTTTTT
>NZ_JBHIQG010000026.1:2084-3899 GCF_042196425.1 Bartonella sp. AD328YNZD
TTACACGCAATGTTTTTATTTTTTTATATAATATAGTAAAATAAATATTTTTATAAAATAATTTTTTCTTAGTATAGATTAAGAAAAAATATTTGCCCCAGCTACAATTAGCGTAAACACCAGCTTAATTCTTTGATTGAAAAAGCTAAATTAAGTAAGATAAGGGATAACTTTGGTAAATGCGCCAAATCTAATGCCATAAGCTATTACACATTTCAACGATTTCACAGCCATACGTTTCTACAAAAACGTGGAATAATTTTAATAAAGTTCATTGTCTTCCACAATTATAACTTTCTAACATTAATATAATTCCACAACTTTAAGATAAAATAGAGAAATAAAAATGAATACACCTTCTTTCTAACCAAGATAAAATGATTAAAAATATAAATCATAAAAAATTTAATAATGTCCAATAAAAGCATTTTTGCACAAACCTTTGTAATGCTAATCGTTATACTTCTTCAGTTTATCAAAATGATAATCTAGAATAGCCGTAAAATGATGTGATCGTATATTTTTTGAGTTAATATGAAAAATTTATGGATATTCAAATCAGCTCATGCCCCTTTTCATCTTAGAAAATATATCAATCACGAAAATTAGCATAGATATATATTTTGGAAAAAATTTAAATAACGTTGATATGGATAGATTATTTGCTAGCAAACAATCTTCTCTATTAAATCAGAGTGTTCACTACTGTGATATTTTAATCTCAATTACGACAATACTTCAATAACAGTTTAAAATATAGATTCACTATAAGCTTAAAATAAAAATTTTGGAATTGATCATACATACAATGAATGAACCATAAAATACAAAAGTAATCATAACACTAGAAAATGAAAAAGCTTCTCACTCTTGTTCACTATTCCTTCCTCTCTCATTTTTTCTGTGTTATTTTTAAAGTCTTGTAAAAATATGAATTACATGCAAAAAAATTAGCCCTTTGTAATCTCTACGCCATCAATCACATTAGTTTTATTAATGATAAGCAATAACATCTGTATAGCTCTAAGCTTAGAGAACAACACCAGATTAAAGTATCATTTTTATTTATTGTAAAAGAGGATGTAAAACTCCATTTTTCTCTTATCATTGTTAAAAAAAATTGAAAAATGAGCTTATTAATATTAAAAAAATAGAAAATAATTTTTTACAAAATAATATCTTATTTAATTACTGTTTAAAATAACCCATTTAAAATAATATAAATATATTATGTTTATATTGTATATGTTTAAATTGTATATTTCTAATTAAATAATAATATTTATAATAACACTAAAATATTACATAATAAATATCTTTCTATTAAATAAAATCATAACATGAAATAATAAATTCACAGTAAAATTAAGTATAATTCTCTTAGTTTACCAGTACAACAAATAAATATATTTAATTATGTTATTGAACTCAGTTGCATTACCATCGTTTTTGCCCGCTTTGCTTAGTGGATCCTTTTATTTCCAAGCAATTATTAACTGAATTTTGACTGCTCAGCATGCTGAAAAATCTCTATGTGATTGTTGTCTTGATAATTGCTATCATGTTGTTTGGCGAAGCTCTTAGCTTTCTATCGGGCAACTTAAAAGCTTTATTCTGTCAATTTTCTTATTGTTTAAGCAAAAACTCATCCACGTAATAATATATTGAATGTACAAACAAAATCCGCACGAATAACCACATTTTGCACATATAAAAATTACCCATCTTTGACAATTTTTTAGCATTATAAACGTAACAAAAATAAATTTTGCTCAGATGAGAAAACACTACTAATATTGTACACCATCTTACCAT
>NZ_JBHIQG010000026.1:3999-16911 GCF_042196425.1 Bartonella sp. AD328YNZD
TTTTATATCATCCCCCTAATCCATTAAATTTAATAATTGTTTTCTTATAGATTATGAAAGTCATGACTATAGAAAGAAAAGTGCTCGACAGAAGATATCCAATATTCCATTCGCCTTTACCAAGTAACAGGGATACAGGAAAAGAAGCAGAAAAAGCCATGGGAAGCATAAACAAAAGCCATTTTACAATGCTTGAGGGATAAATTCCTATTGGTACAAATGAAAGCTCGTAAATCATTTCATGAAAATATTCGACAGGCATCTTACGGCTAATAATAAATGTCACAAAATTAAACGTCATGAAAAAACAAATATTGACGATAAAAACACAAAATATTGCAACAATAAAAGAGATCCATCTGAGCTTAAGATCATACATATCTGGTAATGATACGAACAAATAGGCACTAACATAAAGAACAAATAGCTTTATCAGATTAAGTGGTTTGCACCAACCAAACAACATCAACAACCAGATTGAAACAGGCTTTATCAAGTAGGGTTCAATTTTACCATCCGCTACTTTTTCAAAAAACGTTTCAATAGAATGAGTAAAAATATTCAAAAATATCCCAAGTAAAACAAAGACAACAAAGATAAAATGAATTTCATCTCTGCTATAGTTACCAATCTTTCCTGAAAAAGAAGATATTCTATCAATAAATATGAATTGAATAAAATAATAGCATAGAGAAAGAATAAACTCCCCAGCCAAATTCTTACCATAAACAATCTGTCGGCAGATATTCAGGCTGATAAAATGAAGGATTATTTTCATCTCAACCGCCCGCTCCATAATACATCTTCATTCCTTTATTCCAAGCAATATGAATTAAGCATAAAAGACACAAAATATAAGCAAAACTTCCGAAAAAAAACTGCTGAAACAACGCTAAATTTTGCGTCGCGAAAAACTCGGCAGGAGCTGATATCATGAAACGATAAGGATTAAATTGCATGAGCGGAATAAGCCACACCGACCAAAAAGATGGTGGTAAAAGAACACCCCCAAGAAGCGCTGAACTGAGAATACTGAAAGAGAGTAATATATTGTACTCAATCACCCAAAAACTTAATAAGGCAATCCCGAAAGAGAGTAAAAAACAAAGCAATTGTGATAGAATAACAACCAGAAAAAAGAACAGAAAAGAGATGACCAATCCCAGAATATTTTCATAGGATAAAACAAGCTTTGCAACAAAAAGAGCCAATAACGGAATGCAATATAATACACTCTCTCCTAAAAAAGTAAAAAGTATTTGTGTCATATAACTAAAGGGTTTTGTGAGATAGACTTCTAATTGACCTTCCCTAACATGATGAGAAAAAAACTTAATCACATTATAACCATTATTTAAACGTCCTAAGACTAAAGCAAAAGCATAATAATACATCATATCATGAAAGCTAAAGCCATTTATGGTGTTTCCCATATCAGAGAAAAGTGCATTCCATAATAGAAGTTGAATAATAAATGGCGAAAGTGTCCCAATGACAATATCAGTAAAAAACATGGCTCTATCACTTAGAATAGAGAGTAATCCATTCCTTGCATAAAAAAACATGCCAAAACAATAATTAAATAAATTCTTTAAATTTAACACGGAGCATCTCCTCAAATGAGGGAGTGGACACAGAAAACGTACAGTTGAATTTAGTTGTCATTTCCCGTATGAAATGCGAATAATCTCCACGAGGTAACGAAATTTCCAATGAACATTCTTCATTGTTCAGTTTTTTATTTTTTAAAGGAGCGGACAATTTTAACGAAAGTTCATCCATTCTCTTTACAACAGCATAAAGCGCCTGCAAGTGTTCACAAAAAAATGTCACTTTCACCAAAGAAGGAAGCATATTTTTAAATGCATCAATATCACCGTAAAAGTGTTTGTTTCCTTTATGCAAGAGAAGAATATCATCAACGTAACCATCAATATCCCCCATATCATGACTTGTGATGATGTATCCCATCCCTCGCTCTCTTTTAAGTTTTGTAAGTAGCTCCCTAATTTCATGCTTAGAAGTAATATCAAGACCAATAGTTGGTTCATCTAGGAACAATAATTTAGGTCTAAAAGATAAATTAAATGCCAATTCACTTTTGACTCTCTCACCCAAACTCAGCATTCGCACTGGCTTGTCCATGATATGCGCAATACCAAGCAACTCTGCAATCTCTTTAAGGTCGCGGATAAAAGAGGTTCGTTCAATACCATATAAGGGTTGCACCATATCCAAACTGTAACGTAGAGGTAAATCCCACCATAAACAACTCTTATGACCAAAGACCACCCCCAACTGTCTAAACAGATCTTTCTTGGTTTTATACGGATTAAATCCCAAGACTTTAACACTTCCCTTATCAACGAATTGTATACCAGCAAGTATTTTAATCAGTGTTGATTTACCTGCCCCGTTAGCTCCGAGGATAGCAAGAGATTGTCCTGAAAAAAGGGTAAAACTGATATCTTTCAGCACGTGATAATTCGTATATACTGGCTTAAAGAGAGAAAGCACTCTTTTTTTGAAAGAAGTTCCTCTGTCCATGCTACGGTATATTTTTGAGACGTTATTAACGTCAATCAATAATGATCCCATCAGTCACTCCTCATTTCAACTTATCCCCTCTTGGAATGTTCCCATAATCTTTGAATATCTGTTTTTTCACTGGAAAAAACGACCATGTTCTCCCCCTCCTAAAGAGCAATAAACGCACCTAAAGCTTTAATCTCCAATTTTTGGTATAGCATATTTCTTCAATCTGATGCATTCACTGAAATAAAGCATTAAGAATGCTAAAAGTTGTTTCTTCTTTTACGAAAGAAAATCTTTCGAACAAATTCAGATAAATTAAGTAGAAAAATAATTGATCATCGAAAGGAGAGCTTTGTTAATAAATCTTCATGGTGTAAGCAAAGGTACAAATAGTAAATCTATCATAAGTATATCAAATCACATTGATAACAAAACAAACCTCCTTAACAACAGGATTTTTTTGAGAGGCTACTTTTCCTCAGCATTACTATAAAATGCCTCAATTATCTCCCATGAAAAATTAAAAAGCGCCTTTACACATTTCAGCAAATATCCTTCAGATTTTATCTCATTCATCTTCCTCAACAGACACGCCTCCCCAATATACAGCCCTACAGATAAATTCAAAGGAGCAGCTTCATCAACTCAGATTATTAAACGATACACCTTATCTAGAGATAATAATACAATCAATATGGATAAAGAACTGTAGAAAGAAAATTTATGATATTTCAAAATTCATCACTCAAAAACACCATTTTCTCATAGCGATTACTAAAGCTCTCTTCAAATGAAGCCCTATCCATCTCATCAAATTTATAGACAAAATTTTTACCAATCAAAAAGGATAAACGAAGCTTTTTTACTCTGTTTCAGCATCACTCTCATTAAAAGACAAAAGATTAAAACTTTGAACCATATGAGGTGGTAAAGGTGCAACAATGTCCAATATTCCTCCTGAAGGATGAGGAATACGAATACGACGTGCATGAAGATGAAGACGATTTTGAATTCCTCCTGGTAATGTCCAATTACTATCAGAAAAAAAATATTTTGAAT
Source organism: Bartonella sp. AD328YNZD (assembly GCF_042196425.1). Taxonomy (NCBI): domain Bacteria; kingdom Pseudomonadati; phylum Pseudomonadota; class Alphaproteobacteria; order Hyphomicrobiales; family Bartonellaceae; genus Bartonella; species Bartonella sp. AD328YNZD. The sequence goes on from NZ_JBHIQG010000026.1 coordinate 7,594, forward strand.
CGCCAATGATAGGATGATCCATATGGGCAGCATGAACACGAAGCTGATGTGTTCTCCCTGTATAGGGTTCCATTTCAAGCCACGAAAGAGCCCGCCCTCGCGTATCTAAAACGCGATAGTAGGAAACCGCATGATGTGAATCTGGCTCCCCATGTTCACAAACACGCATTTTGTCACCTTGTGCAGTCATTTCCTTAACCATCCACGTTGAAATTTTATCCTGCTTTTTTTTAGGTACGCCCCGAACCAACGCCCAATAAGTCTTTTTTGTTTCTCGCGCTCTAAAAGCAGCTGTTAAGGACTGAGCAGCTCCCCTTGATCGCGCAACAATAAGCACACCCGACGTCTCACGATCAAGACGATGAACCAAACGCGGCTTTTCACCTTTTTTATTGCGCCATACCTCAAGCATACTGTCCATATGACGTGTTAAACCAGAGCCTCCTTGGACAGCCAATCCAGCAGGTTTGTTAAAAACAAATACTTTTGGATCTTCATAAAGCAGCATTTTTTTTAAAACGGTCCCATCATCCTGCCCACGAAGTGTTTTATCCGTTATTGAAAGATTTTCTTTGTCATTAATAGGGAGAGGTGGAATACGGACAGCCTGTCCCATACAAAGACGCGTATCGGCTTTAACACGTCCACCATCAACCCGTATCTGACCAGAACGCAACAGTTTTTGCAAGACTCCAAAACCAAGTCCTGGATAATGCACTTTAAACCAGCGATCTAAGCGCATTCCATTTTCATCAGCCTCAACTTTTTTTATTTCTACGCCTGCCATGAAAGTTCCCTTGCCTGATAATTTTATTGATCTATTTTTGCGCCTTTATAAGCACAAATATAAACACAAAAATTCATATTTTAGTTGGCTTTATCACACCATATTACAGTTAGTATCCAAAATTGCCTTTTCTTAACGTCCAAATTTTATTAGCTAAAAATTAAGCGTTATAAAAAAATCAATACCTTTACGCTTAACAGCGAATGGAGATAATTAACAGTGTCCTTATTCAAAACCTATGCACGTGTTCTCACTTACCTAAACAGAGAAAAAAATGCATCCCTTTTAATCTGTACCGCTAATGTTATGTTAGCGATTATCACCATTGCAGAACCTATTTTATTTGGACGGGTTATCGATTCTATTACAGAAAAAACAGGTATCATCTCTACTCTTGCCATTTGGGTTTGTTTTGGACTTTCACATATTATCGCTTATGTCCTTGTTGCTCGCGGTGCAGACCGCTTAGCCCATAGACGTCGCTTAACGGTTTTAACAGAATCTTTCGAACGTATCATTGCCATGCCGTTAATTTGGCATCAACAACGCGGAACGTCTAACGCACTCCATACACTTTTGCGCGCTATAGATTCCATGTCAACCATATGGCTTGATTTTATGCGACAACATCTCTCAACGCTTGTCGCCTTATTGGTTCTCATCCCCATAGCCTTTAATATGAATTGGCGCCTTTCAATAGTCTTGGTTGTGCTTGCCATCATCTATATATTAATTGCACGTTTAGTGATGCGAAAAACAAAAGACGGACAAGCCGCTGTAGAATGCTATCATCATAACCTTTTTAAACACGTCAGTGATTCAATCTCTAATGTTTCCATTGTACAAAGTTATAACCGAATAAAAGAAGAAACTTTCATACTGCACCAACATACAAATGCTCTGCTTAAAGCACAAAATCCTGTTCTCAATTGGTGGGCGCTCGCCAGTGGCTTAAATCGAATGGCTTCAACGATTTCAATCGTTTGTGTTCTTCTCCTTGGAGCTTTTTTTGTTGCAAAAAGTCAATTACGAGTAGGTGACGTCGTTGCTTTTGTTGGATTTGCACAACTCATGATTAGCCGCCTAGACCAAATGAGCAATTTTATTAATTGTGCAATATCCTCACAAGCAAAACTGCAAGAGTTTTTTGAAATGGAAGACTCAACCTTTCATATCAACGAACCGCAGAATCTTCCCTCCCTCCAAAATGTTAAAGGCACCATACAATTTCATCACGTGACCTATAAATTTCCAAATTCTTCTCAAGGTGTTTTTGATATTTCTTTTGAGGTTAAAGCAGGACAAACTGTTGCGATTGTAGGACCAACAGGAGCTGGAAAAACAACGTTGATCAATCTGTTGCAGCGCGTATACGACCCTACCTTTGGGCATATCTCCATTGATGGAATAAATATATGCTCGATCAATCGCGAATCTTTACGCAAATCTCTAGCAACAGTATTTCAAGACTCAGGTCTTTTCAACCGTACTATTCATGACAATATTTCAATAGGAAAAGCGAGCGCAACGAATGAAGAACTTTATGAAGCAGCAAAAATAGCAGAAGCTCACGATTTTATTCTAAAAAAAGCTGATTATTATAACACAATGGTGGGCGAACGAGGATCTCAATTATCAGGTGGAGAAAAACAGCGACTAGCAATTGCACGCGCTGTTTTAAAAAATGCCCCTATTCTCATTCTAGATGAAGCAACAAGCGCTCTTGATGTTGAAACAGAAGCACGTGTCAAAAATGCCCTTGATTGCATAAGCCATAATCGCACCACTTTCATTATAGCACATCGCCTCTCAACAGTACGCAATGCTGATGTAGTACTCTTTCTAGAACATGGTCATTTAATTGAAAAAGGAAGCTTTCAAGAATTAATCGAGAGAGGCGGACGTTTTTCTCAATTCTTAAAAGCCAGTGGTTTAACAATCAAACCACCAGAAATAGAAGGAGAAAATGAAAACGTCATCCTCTTACATGAAGCCATAGCATCATAAAATTGATACTCTTCACAAATCTCATGTAAGAAATACCTCTTCAATACACCAAAAATACTTTATTGATACAAATAAAAGGTTACTAAGAATATCACAATCCATTTTTGACGCGAGATCTTTGAAAAAAGATTAAAACCATTTCGCACTTTTTCTACTGTTGAAATTTTACTCGATTGGAACAAAATTATTGCGTATATCTTTGCATATTAATGAGTATACAATCGAATTTAGGGGAAAATGCAAAGGTAAAAAAGCTTCCAGTTTTACCATCTTCTTTTAACTCAGCTTTACAACCTTCAAAACTATCTAAAACAGTGTTTTTTTAATAATGGATATGACATATTGCTTCACACTTTTGTTTATCATGTTTTTTGTAGAAGCCCCCCTCGCCAAGAACAAAATGTCATTGTGTTGTACATTCATCACGTGCTTTTTTAAGAAATATTTCTCAATACTCCTAAGCCTATTTTTCACAACAATCCCTGTGAATGGTTTTGATTGATTCAACATACATAGATTTAAAATGAGAAAATCCTACGAATATTTGGAGCTCTTATTCAAGATATAAAACAATAAATTATCATTATAAATCAATGCATTGAGTAAATAGCATCATAATAAATCAGACATTAATATACCTCTTTAAATTTATGCGATATTCCTTTTTATAAAATAGGATAGAGATGTTTCTTTAAAAAAATCTGTAAGAGCCACACAATGACTGCTCTTCTTCGTAAAAATATACCAAAGTGTAAAATGCTGCATAATCTTTCTTATTTTGAAAGGTAACTCCCAAAACTCTTGAAAAACATAAAATCAAATGAAACAGTGATGATAAAGATAAACACTGTTTTTATCTCTACCGATTTTGTACAAACCCCCATTACGCTATATCTGGATTTCAGCAAGACATAAGACAGATACTCGTGATACTTATACACCAATCCAACATAAAAATGTCAAAAACACCAATGAGAAAAGATTTTGCTTTTTAAATTTTTTCAAGAAAATCTTTTAGTGCTGCAAATGCCTCACTAGCCTTGTTTCCCTCAGGACCACCAGCCTGCGCCATATCAGGACGACCACCACCACCTCGACCACCAAGCACAACTGAAAGAATACGAACGAGATCAACAGCATTCAACTTATCCGTTAAATCATCCGTAACGCCAACAACAGCACTGCCTTTTCCATCCTCCGAAACACTAATAAAAGCAACGACTCCAGACTCAATTTGTTTTTTTCCAGAATCGACGAATGCCTTAAGATCCCGTGGTAAAATATTTTTGACAATGCGTCCGAGAAAAGAAAGCCCATTAATGATGGTAATATCATCTTGACTACTTTCTGTTATACCACCACTCAACACCATTTTTTTGCGTACATCATTCAACTCTTTTTCAAGTTTACGACGATCATCAAGCAAAATTCGCACCCGTTCTTCTAAACCAGAAGAAGACGTTTTTAAAAGATCAGCGATCTCATGAATACGCTCATCTTGGCGACAAAGATAAAAACGTGCTTCTTGGCCAGTTAAGGCTTCAATACGACGTACTCCTGCTGAAACAGAACTTTCAGAAACAATATGGATCAAACCAATATCGCCTGTTCGCTCCACATGTGTGCCCCCACAAAGCTCTATTGACCAATGCTTTTTTAATCCCTCTTGGTGACACTGTTTCCCCATAGAAACAACGCGAACTTCATCACCATATTTTTCACCAAATAATGCCATGGCTCCTTTAGAAATGGCTTCATCCACGTCCATGAGATGCGTTACGACCTTACTATTTTGCAAAACAATCTCATTGGCTAAATCTTCTATTTTTTTCAATTCTTCCAAAGAAACAGACTTTGGATGAGAAAAATCAAAACGTAACCGATCTGGCGATACAAGAGAGCCCTTTTGAGTAACATGGTCCCCCAATATTTGCCGTAAAGCCTCGTGTAATAAATGGGTAGCAGAATGATTTGCACGAATTTTTTTACGACGAATACCATCAACGGTTAATTCTACACAATCAGACCTCGATGCCTGACCAGATTTTACTTCTCCAATATGGATAAAAACACCATCACCCTTTTTCTGAGTATCATGCACCTCAAAAACAAAATCTTCACCAGAAATGATACCGCTATCACCAATTTGCCCGCCAGATTCACCATAAAAAGGAGTCTGATTTACCACAAGAATAGCTTTTTGCCCCGAAGAAATATGATCAACAATTTTACCATCACACACAAGAGCTGTAAGAATGCCTTCAGCTTTTTCTGTTTCATAACCTAAAAATTCTGTCGCCCCTACCTTATCACGAACAGAAAACCAAATTGTCTCCGTTATAGCTTCACCAGAACCAGACCAATGAGCACGCGCTTCCTCTTTTTGGTGTTCCATCGCTTTATCAAAAGCATCAACATCAACAGATATTCCGCGACGCCGAAGCATATCTTGCGTCAAATCAAGCGGAAAACCATAGGTATCATAAAGCTTGAAAGCAACTTCACCATTTAAATGATCTCCCTCTTTAAGAAGACTACTCGCTTCATTTAACAAACCAAGTCCTCGTTCAAGTGTTTTACGAAAGCGTATTTCTTCTAACTTCAAAATTTCTGAAATCAAAGACTCAGCACGCACCAATTCAGGATAGGCTTGTCCCATTTCGCGAATTAAAGCAGGCAAAAGCCGCCACATTAAAGGCTCTTTAGCACCAAGAAGATGGGCATGACGCATAGCACGACGCATAATGCGACGTAAAACATATCCTCTTCCTTCGTTGGAAGGAAGAACACCATCAGCAATCAAAAATGCGCACGAGCGAAGATGATCAGCAATGACACGATGGCTGGCAATAAAATCACCCTTTGCCTCAATCCCTGTAATTTCTTCTGAAGCAGCAATTAATGCACGAAAAAGATCAATGTCATAATTATCATGAACACCCTGTAAAACAGCAGCAATACGCTCTAACCCCATGCCTGTATCAATAGAAGGATGAGGTAAATCAACACGTTCTTCCTTGGAAATCTGCTCATACTGCATAAAAACAAGATTCCAAATCTCAATAAAGCGATCCCCATCTTCATGAGCACTTCCAGGTGGCCCCCCCCAGATTTCATCACCATGATCATAAAAAATCTCTGAACAAGGACCACAGGGTCCTGTATCTCCCATCGCCCAAAAATTATCAGCCGTCGCAATACGGACAATTTTTTCATCTGGAAGACCTGAAATTTTACGCCATAGTTCAGCAGCAACATCATCACTCTGATAAACTGTCACCAACAGTTTATCTTTTGGCAGACAAAATTCTTTTGTTAAAAGGTTCCATGATAAAAAAATGGCTTCTTCTTTGAAATAATCACCGAAAGAAAAATTACCCAGCATTTCAAAAAATGTATGATGGCGTGCCGTATAACCAACATTATCAAGATCATTATGCTTTCCACCCGCACGAACACATTTTTGTGCCGTTGTTGCCTGCTTATAAGGGGACTTTTCAAGTCCAGTAAAAACATTTTTAAACTGCACCATTCCTGCATTTGTAAACATAAGTGTAGGATCATTACGTGGAACAAGTGGGCTAGAAGAAAGAACTTTATGCCCATTACGATGAAAATAATCCAAAAATGTTGACCGAATGTTATTAACACTATTCATACCGACACCTGCTCAATACAGTACAAAACCATAAAAGAAAAATCCCCCTCATTAAATATCCTCTTTGCCACGCATGGAGTCAATTTAATCAAAGAATGGAATATTTGTTCAAAAAAATTGAGAAAAAATGACTGTATATTTAAAAACTCAAACAAATAAAAACAGAAAAAATCTTAAATGAAAAAAATTATAGATGAAAAAACGCTCCATCAAATGGCTTCATCGCTCTCTGTATTTTCTGAACCTGCATTTTCTAACAATTCAATGGCAATCAAACCAGCATTTTGGCGCAAAGCTGCTTCAATTTCTGTAGCAACTTCCGCATGTTCACGTAAAAACTGCTTTGCATTTTCACGCCCCTGTCCTAAACGCTGAGAATTATAAGAAAACCATGCACCAGATTTTTCCACAATACCAACCTTAACACCCAAATCAATCAATTCACCTACTTTAGAAATGCCTTCACCATAAATAATATCAAACTCAACCTGTTTGAACGGAGGTGCCAATTTATTTTTCACCACTTTAACACGCGTCTGATTACCAACGATTGCATCCCTATCTTTAATAGACCCAATGCGACGAATATCCAAACGAACAGAAGCATAAAACTTTAAAGCGTTTCCCCCTGTTGTTGTTTCAGGCGAACCAAACATCACCCCAATTTTCATGCGAATTTGATTAATAAAAACAACCATACAATTAGAGCGAAAAATCGCTGCTGTTAATTTTCGCAATGCTTTACTCATCAATCGCGCTTGCAATCCAGGCAAAGCATCCCCCATTTCACCATCGATTTCCGCACGCGGTGTTAAAGCTGCAACAGAATCCACAACAAGCACATCAACTGCACCAGAACGAACCAACGTCTCTGTAATTTCCAATGCCTGTTCACCAGTATCTGGTTGAGAAATGAACAAATTTTCTAAATCAACACCAAGCTTACGCGCATAAATAGGATCAAGTGCATGCTCTGCATCAATAAAAGCACAAATCCCACCACTTTTCTGTGCCTCAGCAATAGCATGGAGAGCCAATGTTGTTTTCCCAGAACTTTCTGGTCCATAAATCTCAACAATGCGCCCCTTGGGTAATCCACCAATCCCTAAAGCAATATCCAAGGATAATGACCCTGTTGGAACTGTTTCAATTTCAACAACCTGCTCTTTTTGCCCAAGACGCATAATCGAGCCTTTACCAAAAGAACGTTCAATTTGTGAGAGAGCAGCATCGAGAGCTTTTGTTTTATCCACGACTATATCCTTGACCGATTCATAAATAATCTAACACTTAAATTTTACACTGTACTTTTAATTTAACTAAAGTCTTGAGTTTAGATTTTCACAGACTATTTGCATTCCTATCCCCACCTTATGTCCATAACATACCATGAGCATCACAATAAAGAATTGGCATTGCTTATCTTATGACACAAAAAATAAATTCTAATAAAACAATACTTCCTAAGAGAGCAAGTTAACACATTTATATCTCTCTAGAAAAGGAACAATTTAAATTTCAACACAATGTTCTATAGCCCTTCTGCTTATCCCTTTGATTAAATACTTGAGAGACTAAAAATTCTCCCGCTATTGATCACATAAAAACGCATCATCAATTAAAATCACACCATATTGCATCGAAGAACAAAACGCCATTGTGTTGCATATTCATACACTTAATTTAAGAAACACCTCTCAAAACTTCCAAGCTCACTTCGTGACAACACCTATGAATGTGGTATACTGTAAGACTTTTTGACGCCACCATCTTTACACTATAGAAGGAGAAAGCTGGCACCATCACACTATTTATCATCCCCTAAGGTTGCCACAGCTCTCGGCATTTGAGACGATTCATAAGAGGAATTTTTAGTCCTTTCTTGTACGGTTTTTATCACACGCTAATCCTGCTTGTAACATGTAACCGAATAACTTGATTGCTTCAACAAATAACAGACTTGGGATGAGAGAAATTTACGGTATTTGAATACTTTCATTCAACTTACGAAACAGTCAATTATCATTATAAGTCAATATATTATTTAATAAAAACCAAAAAAAATAAAGCAGCTTAAAAGTTGAATGACATATTTAAATTTGAAAAAATATGCAATTATGAAGATATCATAAAAAAATCTCTACAAGCAATGCAATAAATGTTTAAAATATAAACTAAATTTCTCATATAATAACATAAGAGATAAAAAATAAATCTGAGATTAATAAAAAACATATTTCAACTCAAATTTTATTTTGATCTTTACGTTTTTTGCGCAACTGTTGCCACCACTCAAGACGTTTCACAATTTCACGCTCAAAACCACGCTCAACTGGTTTATAATAACTCTGACGCCCAAGTTTTTCGGGAAAATATTCTTGTCCTGAAAAAGCGTCTGGTTCATCATGGTCATAACAATAACCACTTCCATACCCTTCTTCTTTCATAAATTTCGTAGGAGCATTAAGAATATGCTTAGGGGGTGGTAAAGAGCCATTTTTGCGCGCACAACGCAGTGCTGCTTTATACGCAAGATATGCTGCATTTGACTTTGGCGCAGTTGCAACATAAAGACATGCTTGCGCCAAAGCCAATTCTCCTTCTGGTGATCCTAAATAATCATAGGCATCTTTTGCTGCATTACAAATGATAAGAGCTTGAGGATCCGCCAAACCAACATCTTCAACAGCCATACGAACCAACCTTCGCCCAATATAGAGAGGATCTTCACCAGCATCCAACATACGTGCCAAATAATAAAGCGCAGCATCAGGATCAGATCCACGAACGGATTTATGCAACGCTGAAATGAGATTATAATGCCCATCTCGTCCTTTATCATAAATGGGCGCACGACGCTGAATAA
>NZ_JBHIQG010000027.1:0-16131 GCF_042196425.1 Bartonella sp. AD328YNZD
AACTAGAGCAAGAGCGGCAAGCACGCCAAAAGGCAGAACAAAGCGCCATTGAAGCGCGTGAATTGGCTATTGAACTTGCGCAAAAATATGCCGCAATGCAGGAAGAAATCACGCGCCGCCGTGAGGAAAATATTCCCTCCCTAGTAGATGACCCACAAGCACATGTTGCATGGCTTAGTCATAAGGTACAAGAACAACAGAAATTACTTGATGAGTTTTCTCGCATAAGAGAGAGCCAAGAGCGCATGAGTCAAGAGGAATATGAACGCCAAAAGTTAGGGGATTATTTCGAGGAAGCCAAAGCGCAGGTACAAGATAAATATCCGGATTTAGACAGTATCACCGATTATCTCTATGAAAGAGCAGACAGTGTCCTACAAGCGCAGGCAGATCTTTATCCACAATGGAAAGACCCCATGGCTCGGCAACAGCAAATTGGTGTTGAATTGCGTCAGATATGCCAACAATGCCAAAAAGCCGGTATAAACCCAATAGAGGTGCTGGTGCAAAAAGCGAAAGCTTTTGGCTATAGTGGAGCGCCCGTTAAGGACGAAGTGGGAGCCCTTCAAGAGCGCTCTCAAGCAGCGCGGACACTTACAGCGCGCGGCGGACAAGTTCCAACAGGCGGTATGGATGTGAGAACGCTTTTTTCCATGCCGGAAGCAGAATTTGCTGTATGGGTTGAGAAAAATCCCAAAAAATTTGAACAAATTATGAGCAGAGCGTGAGATGTGCGTGGTGACGCAACAGAGAGAACCAAGTGATTTTTATCGTTTGGGATAGCCGCAAGGCGAGTTTTAAAAACCAAGAAAGGCATTGATTGAAATGGCAGTAACAGAAGTAAAGCTCAATGACCCATTAGCCGTTGGCGTTTGGGCTAAGATGCTAAACACAGAGACCTCAAAAGCGTTGCCTATTACACCGCTGATGGGGGAGAGCAAAAACAGCATTATCCAAGTGTTGGATGTGCTAGGAAAATCCGCTGGTGACTCTGTGACGAGCGGATTAAGAGTCCAACTTATGGGGGATGGCGTTAGCGAGGGACAAACGCTGGAAGGCAATGAAGAAGCCCTCCAATTTATGAATGAAAAGGTGCGCATCAACGAGCTTACTCATGCTGTGCGCATCAAATATGAAGGCTCTATTGATCAACAACGTGTTCCCTTTAATTTGCGTAAGGAAGCAAAAGATGGGTTGGTTGATTGGTATGCAGACCGTTTAAGTATGATGTTTTTCATTCAGGCTGCAGGCTATACAGCACCATGGATGCATTTTGAAGGGCGCAGCATAACGCTTAAACCGGTGCATTATGGTTTTAACGCGCCATCAGAGCCAAGCAAATTGCGTGTTATTCGTCCGAATAAGAAAAAGACTGATGAAGAGCTTACAAAAGATGATGTTTTTACATTAGATCTTATAGATCGGGCTGTTGAACGCGCTAAACTTGCTAATCCACGTTTGCGTCCGGTTCGTGTTGATGGGAAATCGGCATATGTGATGTATCTCCACCCAATACAGGTAACTCAATTGCGTACCAATACAAAGAGTGGTCAATGGTTAGACATTACCAAGGCAGCTTATGATGGCTCTGGAGCTAAGAACCCAATTTTTAATGGTTCTTTAGGGATGTATAATGGTGTTATTTTGCGTGAAGCTGAACATGTCCCCAATGGTGTTAATTCAAAGACACAAGAGCCTGTTCCCTCTGTTCGTCGTGCTATTTTGCTTGGTGCGCAAAGTATCATCATGGCTTATGGACGCATTGGCAATGGTGCAACAGGAGGTGATGATAAAAAGGGTGGTACACGTTATAAACTTGTTGAAGAATTGTTTGATTATCAACGTGAATTTGGTTTGGCGGCAAAGACCATTATCGGCATGAAAAAATCACGCTACACCTTGCCTCATTCTGATCAAGGGGGACAGGATTTTGGTACCATTGTCATCCCTTCTTTTGCTGAAGCAAGCTAATTATTAAAGGATGACAATTATGGCAGAAAAATCGCTAATTACACAGGAACCTGATGAAACTGTTGAACCTATTGAAACCGTTGAACCTATTGAAATTGTTGAACCTATTGAAATTGTTGAACCTATTGAAATTGTTGAGATGACAGATGAGGGATTGCCACCTGTTTTGCAGGGACGCAACAACTCTACGCAGCAGGTTAGTTATTTACGGGCGCGTGTTAAATGTACGGACCAAGGGTTGATAACGAAAATTGGCGTTCTACCCCGAGGGGCTTTTATAAAAAGTATTACAGCTTATCCCATGGAGGATTTTGAAGATGTAAAAGCTACATTTGGAAAAGAGCCTCATGGTAATGATTATGGAGATATAGGGCTTACGCAATATTCCAATAGCGATCTGTACCTCCCTATGAAGGAACGAGATGTTCCATTAGAAGCTGAAAATGCGATTTACATGACACGAGACAAGAAAAGCACCAAAGGTGATGCTGAGGTGATTGTTGAGTTTTATACAAATCGTTAAAGGCAAGGGGGCGTTTGTTGCTTGCGTCCCCCTCCCATACAAGATGCCGCAAGACATTTGGAAGAGGGTAATATGACAATAATAGTACAGACAGGTGGTCCAATTGGAGACAAACAGACCATTGCTCCTTGGGATAAAAATTTTATCCAGATGTTAAACGATATTCAGGATGAAATAGATGATCAAACAGATGAGTATGTTGATCAAGTACAAAGGGCGATATTTTCGGCTATTCGCTTTTGTGAACGATTGCCTTTTTATTTCAATGAAAGCCGCGAAGTTGTTTTTACCACTCTAAAGGGCAAAAGCCGTTATGGCGCCGAGGCACATCCCTCTATAACAGGGGCTGTTCGCATTGTTGATGCTTACGTTTATGAAGATAATCACAGCAAAGCAAAGCTTTTGCAGGTAGATCCTCTTGTTATTGAGAATCTTGAGGATGATTGTAGCCATGGCATGCCGACACGCTATGCTTATTTTGAACAAAAGCTTGTATTGTATCCAACACCAGAGCGAGTTTATTCTATCAGGCTTATTCTTGACCCTATAAGAATAAAAGATATTGAGAGTGCACAAGAAGCGTCCATATGGTTTTTAGAAGCCTATGAACTGATCAAAACGCGTGCAAAATATGAAATTTATACCAATATTATTAAAGAACCACAGATGGCAGCGGCAGCTTTTGCCATGTTTCAAGAGCAACTCGATGCGCTACAAATTGAAACATCACGGCGCAAGAATTTGTTAAAAATTCAACACACGGATTTCTGATGACCTTTATTCCTATTGCTGAGTATAGACCAGATGTTGCATTTATTAATAGTGGTTATTCTAGTGAGATTGTGAACGTTTTACCTGCACCAAATTCGTATATTCCGTTTCCTATTGTGGCGCCGGTCTCAGATCCTTTTCCGGATGTGGTTTTGGGGGTCTATGCGGTGCGCTCATTGGGTGGTGTTCGCATCATTGTGGGGGCACCAACAAAACTTTATGAATATGACAACAGCACGCGCGGCTGGAAAGACATTAGCAAACCTTACACACAATATCACGCCAATGAAACTGCACTTTGGTCTTTTGCCTCCTTTGGTGATCATATCATTGCTGTTAATAGCAATGATCCACCACAAATGCTTTCGTTAAAAACGGATGAAAGGTTTTGTGATCTGAGCGGTAATCCTCCGCGTGCTGGACTTGTGCGTGTGTGGGGTGATTTTGTTTGCTTGATGCAATTAACAGATAAGCCAAACCGTGTTCAGTGGTCAGGTTTGAATGATGCGACACATTGGACGGTTGGGGAGAAAAATTGCGATTATCAAGATTTTCCCGATGGAGAATATGTTCAAGGGTCTACGGAATCAACAAATCCGCTTATTTTCATGCGCTCCGCCATTTATCACGCAACCTTTGTACCAGGCTCTAAAATTATATTCAGTTTTGCAAAAATAAAAGACAAAATAGGAGCTAAAAGCAGCACAGCAATTGCAAGCCGTGGAGACTGTACTTTTTTTGTCTCTGATGATGGTTTTTATCAAATCAACAGTGCTGGTGAAATGCTCCCTATTGGTTTTGGCAAAGTCGATAAAACCATCTTCACACTTTACAATAACTTTGCCATTGATGAGATGAGGGCATGTATTGATCCGGTCTATTCTCGTGTTTATTTTTCTATCAATGATAACACTGAAGGTATGCATATTTATGTTTATGATTGGCTCTTGCAAATATGGAGTGTCATTAAGGGGCAGAACCTTCTCTTATTTCCCCTCTTTGCTGCTGGTTATACATTAGAAGGCTTAGACGAAGTACAAGAGAGCTTGAAAGATTTACCAGCTTCTCTTGATAGTAAAATGTGGCAAAATGGTGCGCCTGTTTTGGGAGCCTTTACGCCAGACAACACATTTGGTTTTTTTGCAGGTCCTCCGATGGAAGCAGTTATTGCTTCACAAATTGTGGGGGATACGGGCAGGCAAATCAACCTGATGAGTGAGGCTTTTGTTCAAGCGGATACCACAAATGGTTTTTTAAGTGTTGGAGCGGCTTTTATCATTGATAACAAGAACCAATTAAATTGGGCTAAAGAGCGTTATGCCGGCTATAATATTGGGATGTATAATATCCGCTCACGGGCGCGTTATCACGCTTTGCGTCTGAGAATACCAGAAGGCACGCCATGGACACATATAACAGGCTTTGATGTAACGCTGAAACCCGCGGGCATAAGATGAGTTTTAAGATCTATAATACAGAAAAATGGAGCGCTGAACAAATGGCGCCCTATTTTGACAATGTCATAAAATCGATAGCTTATTTTAATCAAAAATTCCCTGATGATTATAATACAGAGACCATTTTAAACGATATTTTGAAGGGAGAAAAAGTTCTTTGGATTATCGTTGATGCGCATGAAAACTTTATGGCGCATGTCACAACACAGTTACAGGAACTCGTCACTGGAGCATTAAGGGCGGTTATTGTCACACTTGGTGGAAAGGGAGGAGCACCCTTAACAAAGCTTATCACTCAGATTGAAGCCTATTACAAGAAAAAAGGGGCAAAAGAGCTTGTCATCATAGGCAGGCGAGGGTGGGAAAAATCTCTTAAAACGCATGGATATCTCGTTAATCTTTTAGAATATAGAAAGCAGCTTTAACATGGGAAAAAGTTCTAAACCAATCCAGAATACCCAAAACACGACGCAAACAAATGAACCCCCTGCATGGGCAAAAGGTATTTTTGAACACGCAGCTCAAGATGCCATGACTTTTTATAACCAAGGCAGCGGAAAAGCCGTTTATGACGGGCAGCGTGTTGCGGGTTTAAGTGATCAAACAAAAAATGCGATTAATGGGCTTAGCAATAATACGCATAACTATGATAACAACACTTTAAATGGATTAGCCACAGGGCAAAATTCAACAAGCCAAAACTTAAAGAACATGGCTTCAGGGCAACAAATAGGCAATAACCCTTACTTTAATGAAGCACTTCAAAACGCATTAAATAAAGCAACAAGCTCTATTAATAGTTCATTGGCAGGTGCTGGACGTTATGGTTCTGGTGCACATACCGGCGTTTTGGCTGATGAATTAGGGGGCATAGCAACACAAGCTCTCTCACAGCAATATAACCAAGATGTCAACAATATGATGCAAGCTAATGGAATGATTGATCAAGCCAATCAAAATCAGTTGGCGGGCGCTAATAACTTCTTTCAAGGTCAAGGTCAGGCAAATCTCAATGCATTGGCAGGAGGGAGTGTGCTTGATGCCAATCATCAACGGCAATTGGATGAAGAGCGGCAAAAATGGGAGCAGCAGAACAATCTTGATTGGGACCAGTTAAGTAAGTTGCTTGCAGCTGGTGGGGCTGTTGCTGGAAATTATGGAACGCGAACAGGACAAATGACGACATTGACTCCACAGCCAAAACCTAATCCATGGGAGATTGTTGGAAATGTTGGAACTATCCTTGGTACTTTTGCTGGGCTTAGTGACATCAGAGCAAAAGAAAACATCAGAGAGGCTGGGCAGAGAAATGGCTATACACTCTATGAATACAACTACAAAGGTTATCCAGAGCGCTATCGCGGGGTGATGGCGCAGGATGTTTTGAAGACAAATCCTAAAGCTGTTTTTTTGCATAAGACGACAGGCTTTTTGCATGTGGATTATAGCAAGCTTGGATTTGAAATGGAAAGGGTGCAGTGATGGAACAAAACAGCTTTAATACTTTATCACTATTTATGAATCCAAAAGTTTTGCGTCCTTTAATACATCAGGGTCTTTTTCAGTTACCTAAATATTTTTTTCAAAAACATTCCACGCCTTCAAACACACCGTTTGAAGGACGATACAAGCCTAGTTTTATAGAACGGGCTGCTTTTAGCACAAACCCTTTTGATGCGAGCAATGGGGCTGATACGCCACAAAAATTGAGTCCTACAGAGCTTATTCGCGGTGCTCAAACAGGAGGAGGAGAAGTTGGGAAAAAAACGCCAGCAGAATTGATTATGTCTACGGATGATTTAAAGCGCCAAATGCCTCCATTGCCGGATGTTTCAAAGGATACTGTTAAGATACAAGAGGCGCCAGAGCAACAAAAACATGACTTCTCAGAGCAGGGAGGCGTTGCATCAATGATCTCTCAATCTCCACTTGTTGCGAACATTGATCAGTCTAGTGGGGATGAAGCTGGGCGACAGCAAAAAAATGTGATGGATTATATTGCACAACTTAATGAGAAATCTGTAGCGGAAAACTCTTTGAAAAACGATTCTGGAAATAATGAGGAAAAGCTTTTTGAGGCACCCATAGGAGAAGAAAAACATTTGAATGCACACTTACCAGAAGAGGAGCATTTAAAAGCAAGTGCTAAGCCCGAACAGGCAACCGATTATGTAAACGCAGTTGGAAACTTTATCCATAAAGATGCAGACCCAAGTAGCTTATGGGAGCGTTTTAGAAAATCAGAATTTTCCGAGCATTTAATGGATTTTTTTGCAGGGTTAGCATCAGGAAAAACACCGCAAGAAAGTTTTTCAAATGCGGCGCTTGTTATGCGGCAGGGCAACAATGTACGCGCTCAAAATAGACCAATTTTTGAGTTTTTACGCTCTAAAGGATATAGTGATAAAGACGCACAAGCCCTTGTGCAATATCCAGATCTTGCCATGAAAGTTATAGGAAACACGTTAAGCCCTCAAGAAGGCTATAGAACATTGACATCAGAAGAAAAGGCAGAGCAAGGATTGCCTGAGGATATGACTTTCCAAGTCTCAACAAGCACAGGGAAAATTATACCTGTCCAAGGGGGACAACGTTCCACTGCTTCTGGATTAGGGGGAAATACTGATAACATGCTGTCAAAGCCTGAAGCAGGTTATATGCTTATTAAGGATGAAAATGCTCCTCATGGTATACGTGCGATGCCAATTGCAGGCAGTGGTGCAGAACATAAATTAATTCAAGAACAGAAAGAGGAGGAGCGTAAAGAACAGCAAGTGAAAATGCAAATTCTGGATACAGCAGACCGGTCAAATCGTATACTCTCGTCATCTAAAGAATTGCTAAAAATTGTTGAGGAACACCCGCATGTTGTTGGTTTCACGGGTTCTATAATGTCGTTCCTTCCTAATTCTCAGGCAAAAGATTTCGGGCATATGCTCGATTCATTGAAGGCAAGTATCGGGCTTGATGCCTTGAGAAAAGCAAAAGCATTTTCACCAAATGGCGCATCTGGCTTTGGAAACTTGTCTAATATGGAATTGCAAGCATTGCAAAACTCTGTAGCAGCACTGTATCAAGATCTTTCTGCAGAGCAAATGAAGAAATCTTTAAAAACAGTTATTGACACTTTCAATAAATCCAATGCAGCAACGCGCGCAATTCTTTTTGGTGGTGCAGAAGCAACAAACGAGCTCGTTCGAGCCGCCTATGGGCAAGATGCTTATAAGGGAAATCATGCACAGTCAAATGATCCACTAGAAAAACAGATAGAAGCATTGCCGGAAGGCATGCTGTTCGTTGATAGTGACGGGCGCATTAAGGAGAAACAAACCAATGGCTGAAGTAATCCCCCCTCTTATTAATCGTAAAAACACAAGAGTCATTGGGCATATAAGTGACTATACACCAGAACAACTTCAAGAGCTTTTCGCGAAGAATAAGGAAAGGCTAAGTGGTGCTACTACAGGAAATAATGGTGCAACAGAAGAAGATGGTCCACATCCAAGTGCAGCGGGTGCTTTTGGATGGGGTGCTCTTCATGGGTTAACACTAGGCTATGATGATGAAGCTGCAGGGTTGGCATCAGCACTTTGGGAGGGAGTGTGGAATGGAACAGATAAGGCAGTCAAAAAATATAATGAAGTAACAAAGCGATGGCGTGATTATCAAAGAGCGGCGAACCGAGATCAGTTTTATGCATCTCTTGCGGGGAATTTAGCGGGCGCTGCAATTCCTTTTCTAATACCAGGTCTTGGCGCTCCTGCTGCTACTCGTGCGGCAATTGGGGCTGATGTTGTGCTGGGAGGTAGAGCTGGTGTTGCAGGAGCACAAATAACCAGTAAAGCTTTAGCAGCAGGAGAAAGGGCGGTGCAATCTGCTTTAGCAGAGGGTGCGGAACGGGCAGCGGCAAAAGCTGCAGGTGAAGCAGCAATGAAAGCAGTAGCAAGTAAAGAGGCGGCAAAATTTAGCTTGGGGCGTGCAGCAAAAACTGGAGCCATTTATGGTGGAATAGCAGGCAGTGGTGAGGGGGAAGGGCTTGCAGATACTCTAGTGTCTGCTGGGTTTGGTGCAGGGCTAGGCGTTGCAACACCATTTGTTGCCAGTGGTGTATCAAAAGCAACATCTTTTGCGACAAGATCACTAAAAAAAACGCCTGCTATTGTGAAAAAAACACCTGCGGCTCTCAAAAACACAGTTGGAAAATTGTTTGGTAAAACTGAACCAATAACACAAGGTGTAGAAAAAGAAGCATTTCAGATAAGCGATAGAGCGCTTAGGGATGTAAGCCAAACTTTAGGGGATGAAGGTGTTGATAAACTTGAAAGGGCATTAAAACAGCGAGGTCCTGATTCAATGATTATTGATCTTCATGATGAGCTTGCCACAAGAGCTTTTAAGGCAGCAAAAAAAGATTCTGATACATATTCGCTCATAAGTAATCGTTTGAATGAAAGGCAAGATGCGAGTGCATTGCGGGTAAAGAATGCGTTGACAGATGTGATGGGTCCAAAAGTAGATACGCTTAATTTAAAGCAAGAGATTATCAAACAAGCACAGAAAAAGGCTGAACCATTTTATGAGAGGGCGAAAGCTTCTCCCATTTCTAATGCTGTTCGTGAAGATTTATCGCGGTTGCAAGAAACTCCTGCCTTCCAAAAAGCCTATAAAAAAGCAATTGCGCAAATGCCAAATGAAGCGGATGCAACAGTTATAGGGAGCAATGGATATCCAAAGCTGAATATGCGAATTTTACATAAGATGAAAGAGGTTTTGGATGATCAAATTAATTCTGCGCGCATCAAAGGAAAACAAGGATATGCGCGAGATTTGACTCTGTTCAAACAACGCATTCTGGACGTTTTGGATACGTCCTCTCCAGATTATGCTAAAGCACGGAAAATTTATTATGACGAGCGTACTATTGGTGATGCCCTCGAGCAGGGAGAGCAAGCGCTGAAGAAGAGCGTTAATCTCGACACAATCAACAGTCAACTTTCGGATTTTGGGTTGATGGAAAAAGATGCGTTTCAAAAAGGTATACGGTCGCAAGTAGAACATGCGGCAGGCAATGCACAGAATTTTGACCACAATCTTTTGAGTTTGTTTGACACAAAAAATGGTCAAGAAAAATTACAGCGTATTTTTGGTGAAGATAAAGCTAAGCAACTTATGAAAGTGTTGCGACCAGAAGTGGAAAGAACAAAGCTTTTTGCACGCTTGCCAAACCATATAGGTGAAGTGGAAGAGAGGGGGGAACAACAGACTATGGGTATAGGAAAGATTGCTTTCATCAAGGCAGTTGTAAAAAATTTCGCAAGAGAATTTGGACGCAAATTCTCAAGCGTCCATAAAGATACTGAGAGAGATATTGCAGCGCTTATAACAGCGCGGGAAAAAGGAGATTTTGGGTTAGCAAGAGAAAAAGCTGTTGAATTAATTAAGACATTTCATGAAGCAGAAAAGAAACGCTTAATAACACGAGAAAATTATACGAAATTCATTAATTTTGTT
The DNA here is from genome assembly GCF_042196425.1 of Bartonella sp. AD328YNZD. Lineage (NCBI taxonomy): Bacteria > Pseudomonadati > Pseudomonadota > Alphaproteobacteria > Hyphomicrobiales > Bartonellaceae > Bartonella > Bartonella sp. AD328YNZD. Next base: position 10,234 of record NZ_JBHIQG010000027.1, read on the forward strand.
GGCATTATTTTGAATAGCAGCGTTGATAGAACGGTTATAAACTAATGATCAATTTTCATCCTAATGTGAAGCGTGCTATCTCACAGGCAGCACAAAAATATGGTTTACCAGAAAGCTTTCTTGAACGTGTTGCTATGATAGAAAGTAATGGTAATCCAAATGCAAGAAATAAGAACAGCAGTGCAGGGGGGCTGTATCAATTTCTCGATTCAACAGCAAAACACTATCAACTGAATGACAAGTTTGATCCCTTTCAAGCAACTGATGCTATGGCACGGTTAACGAAGGATAATACGCGTTATTTAGCCACAGCATTAGGCAGAGAGCCATCAGAGGCAGAGCTTTACCTCGCACACCAACAAGGACCAGCAGGGGCAGTAAAACTTATCAAAAATCCACATATTCCAGCGAGCCAGCTTTTAGGTCGACAGGCAGTCACACTCAACGGTGGCAACATGGAAGCTACAGCAGGGGATTTTATGAATCATATTTATGGGCTTTATAATAAAACGGGAGATGCTTTGAAGAGAACGATACAGCAAAACCAAAGCAATGGACAAGCAGCACCAAACGAGGTGGGGCCTTTGCGTGGGTTTGAGAGGCTTCAAAAGACAATTCAAGGTAATCAAGTGGGGCAAGGTGATCAAGGGGACAACCAATTGATGGCATATGACACGCCATTCCCAAACAGAATGATGGCACCTGAAAGCAGAGACAATTTAACAGGACAGGTTATGGAAACTACACCATTACAAGCACAAGGTATTGATGCAGGTGCTCTTAAAAAGGGCTTTTCCGGTTTGCTTCATTTAATGAGAGAGAATGGAGAACGACAAAAACAGCAGGCACAGATGGTACAGCAACAAATGTTACAGCAACCAGTCATGGCGGGTTTCTCACAATCGACTGGGGGACCGACAGATTTAACACCTCTCATTGATCCCTCTAGGCGGCAATCTGTTGGTTCCTATGGGCGGCAAAAAGAAGAGCAATTGCGCGAAGAGCTATTAAGAAGAACGGGGGCTTATCATGTCTGATATTTATGACTGGTCACTCACAGCTGATCAAAATGCCAATTCCGATAGTATCATTAATTGGGCAGAAGGGCAGCCACCTAGTTCTGTTAATGATAGTGCGCGGGTCATGATGCAGCGTATACGTGAATATCTTGCCGATAATGGTGGTTCTCTTGACTCAAAGTTTATTGTGAATGGAAAGGAACAAACAACATCAATCACGTTGACGACGGTGTCGCCGATAGCGAAATATAAAAACGATATCATTATCCGCTTTAAGGCGCGTGGTATAAATATTGGTACGACAACAATAAACATGAATAATATAGGAGAAAAGCCACTCTATAAAGCCACCAGCACGGGGATAGTACCATTGATAGGTGGTGAGTTACAAACGGGCGGTATTTATGAAATAGTCTATAATGATGGCGTATCAACAAAAGGTCTTGATGGCTGGTATCTTTTAAACCCTACCCCCATTCCACTACCAAAGGTCGAAACCTTTCCTTGCGGTTTTATTGCGACCTTTGCTATGCAAGAAGTGCCAAACGGTTGGCTTTTATGTGATGGCGCTACTTATGAACGCAAGGATTATCCGCAATTATTCAAGGCGATAGGGGATAAATGGGGAAAAAACAGCGATACAACCTTTAAAGTTCCAGACTTTAGAGGAATGTTTTTGCGCGGCTTTGATAATGGTCGCGGTTTAGACAGAAGTAGAAAATTTGCTGATATACAGCAAGATTGCCTTAAATCGCACACACATGCTTGTAGTGTTGAATCGGCGGGGCAGCATACACACGAGTTTCAGTATAATGGAGTGGGATGGAGTGCCAATGATATTGGTAGAAGAAACCCCTCTTATCACTATGCCGTTCTTGGAGGAACAACACAACCTGCTGGAGTGCATACGCACAAGATAACACTTTCTTCAACGGGCGAGGCAGAAACACGCCCTGTTAATGTACCGGTTGTTTATGCCATAAAATCGTGAGTTTTTCAAATGATCAATAATCCGTCTGCTATTGATGATATTGCGGACGCGGAGCAAATCCGCGTCCTTTTTTATGCAAGCAATAGAATGGTCCATGCACCATTAAATAAGGTGCTTGATCTTGTCAAAAGCGACATACAGCATGATCTTTTAAGCGCTTTGGCAGAATATAAAGAAGCGACAGATAAACGTCTCGAGACCATGCAACAACTTATTGATGAATTGCAGTCCTCTCTTCACACAACAAGACAACGAACTGATTAAGGAATGAAACGCGATGCCATTACCCTATCACACACATATATTTAAGCTTGAACCAGCAACAAAGAAAGAAGTCAAAGAAGGTGTTTTAAATAGTAAGGCTCTTGCACCAGTTTCAGTGGGGAGTGCAGCAGCTTATGAGGTAGAATATTTTGCAACTGCTGCTCAAGGAAAAAAGGCTGATGATGCTGTTGCAAAGAGAGATATTGGAGCCCTTGCTTACAAAAATAAGGTCACAATTCACGATATTGAAGCAAGTGGTGAAGCGCATGAGAATGCGATTTTATCAGGCGCTGGTTGGGTAAAAATATCGCCTTTAGGGATTGGCGATATGAAGGCTGCTACATATGATCCCGACAATGTGGGGGCAAATGCATTTTCTATGGAAAATATGCACGAGGGTCCTACAAAAAAGATCTTAACCACAGAGGAAAGATCAAAGTTACGATGGTTGAGTGCTACGCAGCCAACAATGGAAAAATGGCGTATGGGGGATGAAGGTGTTTATTATCCCATATCTCCGGTAGATCTCAAAAATACCATTCGTTATTTTGTAGGCTCAAAGTCTTTTGGTATGTCAAAATCAGTCTATGATCCAGATAAAATAGAAAAAGATGCCTTTGATATGGAGAATATGAAGGAAGGGAAAAAGCATCTTATCTTAACTCCTCCAGAACGTGCACAGATTGCAAAAATTGATAAAGTTGAAGATGTTGCACAACAAGGGATTCATGTTGCAAGTGAAGCGAAGAACGTTGCAGATAGTGCATTAAGAACAGCAAATGATGCAAAAGCTTATGCAGTAGATGCAAAAAAAACGGCTGAGACAGCACAAAAAACGGGAGACAGTGCAAAAGCTGAGGCAAATATTGCGCAAACAGCAGCCGATAAAGCGCAAGATACAGCACATAGTGTACAGAAAAAAGTTGATCTCATTCAACCTCTTGCCAAACAAGACTGGATTGATGGCACAAAAACAGTGGATGCACTTATTTCACCAGCCAAACTGATGGCTTCAATCAAAGCAAATAGTAGCAATAGCAGCGGCGGTAGTGGCGGCAACAATGATGGCGGGGTTAGAAAACCTGTTGAAATTCTGATGACAGAAAGCGGAGATATTCTATTGCCTGATGGTATTACTGCTGACACCGATATCGAAGTATGGGCTTGGGGCGGTGGAGGTGGTGGTGTTAAAGATGGCGGCGGAGGCGGCGGTCAATGCGTGCATGTTAAAATGAAAGGTTCTGATTTAGATAAATTAAAAACAGCTTACATTGGTCGTGGTGGTAAAGGCAATGACAGTAACATTTTATGCAATGGTGGTAAAACAATTATCAAAGGGCTTGTTACTGCAGAAGGAGGATATTCCGTCTCCATGATTTTTGTTAACTTTGGAGGGAAAGGTGGCGATGGAGGAGGAAACAGGGACGGCAGCAGTGGTGAAAGCTTTATTTTTTCTGGTGGTAATGGTGGAGGGAGTGGAATAGACGGCAAGAGAGCTGGTACTGGTGGAAGTTCTTTTCTTGGCGGCGGCGGCGGCGGTGGCGGTAAATGTAAGGGTTCTATCATGGGGCAGGGTGGTGAGAGTTACAAAGGTGGTAGAGGTGGTCGTGGCGGCAATGGAGCTGGCGGCGGCGGCGGGGGATATTTCGATGGGAAATCCGGAGGCGACAAAATTGGCGGCGACGGTGGTGACGGAGCAGTACTCATAAAAGTATATTTATAAGGTGAATTGAACAATGGTACGGAAAATAAGTAAAGACTGTTTATACTGTTTAAAAAAGTGGGAAGGTTTGCGCTTGCAGGCTTATCAAGATGCTTCTGGCATATGGACGATTGGTTATGGTCATACGAAAAAAGCCGGTCAACCAACAGTTGTTGAAGGTATGGTGATTACAGAAAAAAAAGCTGAAAACATGCTTTTAGCAGATTTGCGGCAATATGAGAGGGCGGTAGAAAAAGCAGTTTGTGTGAATTTAAGCGACGAGCAGTTCGGCGCTCTTGTTTCCTTTTGTTATAATGTGGGTATTGCAGCTTTCCAAAACTCTACATTGCTTAAAAGGCTTAATCGGGGGGATTATGAAGCGGTACCAACCGAATTGCAGAAATGGACCAAAGCGGGAGGCAAACGTTTACAAGGTCTCGTACACCGGCGTGTAGCTGAGGCAGGGCTATGGGCGAAAGGGGCTTATGTTTCTTCTAATTATCAAACAGTAGAAACGAAACAACCAACAGGGTTTCTCAAAGCAGAAGCATTGGCACCGATTATTGGTTCTTTCTCAGGTCTTGGTGGGTTTTTAGCGGGCAATGGACCAATCCAATGGGCTTTAGCCGCCATTATGGTTTTAGCCGCATGTACTGGCATTTTCTTTGTTGCTAAACGCTTTCAGGAGCACCGCCTATGATCTTATGGATGAAAAGAAACTTGATGGTAACAGGTGCGGCTTTAGCCGCTTTTTTTATAGTTTTAGCCAAAGCTTTCACTCTTGGAAAAAAGGCTGAACAGCAAAAGCAAACAGAAAAAACCTTAAAAGCAGCAACAACCCGTCTTGAGGTAGAAAATGAAATTAACAAAAAAAGTGATACTGATGTGCGTGCTGCTCTCTCTCGTTGGTTGCACGACAAATAAATATATCTCTTCTTGTGTTGGTTGGTTACCTATTTATTTAAGCCAGCAAGATGTCGACACCATCAGTTCGAGCTTAGCAAGAGAGATCTTAAAACATAATAAGCAAGGAGAACGCTTGTGTGGGTGGCAACATGGTAAGAAAAAAAGCTGAAAAACATACAGAGCTTACAGAATCGGAAAAAGAAATGCTTCAAGAAATGATCATCACCTATCAAAGCGTGAAAATGATGTCTCGTTTGATGAAGTGGATAGCATTTTTTCTTTTTTTGCTTATCCTTGATTTTGCACGCCTCATGGATGCGTTAGATAATGTCATTGCACATTTAAAGCAGTGGTTTTCAAAGAATTAGTCTCACTAAATTTATCCTTAAAATATGAAAAAATGATTAGGCTTGCAAAAGCTTGAGGGAATGAACTTCGCTTATGAAAGAGGAAAGTTTTACACAAACGCTGTTTGCGTGGATGGGTGGTAAACACTATCTGCGTAAGAAAATTATACCGATTTTAAATAATATTGACCATGAAACCTATGTTGAACCATTTTTAGGCTCTGGTGTTATTTTTCTAAATAAAAGACCAGCAAAATATTCTGTGATTAATGATTTGAATGGAGAGATCACGAATCTGTTTCAATGCGTTCAAAACCATTTTGATGATTTAGCCAAACGATTGGAGTGGTTTGTTTGTTCAAGACAGTTGTTTTTTGACCTTGCTGCGATTGACCCAGAAAGCCTTTCCAAAGTTGAAAGAGCCGCACGCTTTTTATTTCTCCAGCGTTGTGTGATGTATGGGAAAAAAGATTACGTTTCTTTTAGCTTTGGAAGAAAAAGAACGGCAGAGTTTAATCCCGAAAAGCTGTTATCAAGGATGAGACGTGTTAGACAGAAGCTTCTTGATACGACAATCTTAAATTTATCGTGAGAGCGGGTTATCGAGCTATTTGATGCACCCGACAGTTTATTTTACCTAGACCCGCCTTATCTTGTAAAGAAGAAGTG
>NZ_JBHIQG010000028.1:0-15873 GCF_042196425.1 Bartonella sp. AD328YNZD
GGATTCATACGCATTTGTAAAAACATCGTTATTCCCATAATCAAAGGCCATGCACCAATCATAAGAAATGTTGGCGTTGTATATGGCAAGAGACCAAACAAGTTAAAAAGAGAAGTTGGATCAGGTGCCGCTAAATCTTGAATCCAGCCAAAGAAAGGTGCATGGCGCATTTCAATGGTGATATAGAGAACTTTATAAAGAGCAAAGAATATTGGGAATTGAACCAACATTGGCCAACAGCCTGCAAGGGGATTTATTTTTTCGGTTTTATATAGATCTATTATTGCCTTTTGTTGTTTGGTTTGGTCATCGGGATACTTTTCTTTTATTTCTAGCAACCGCGGTTGTATAAGTTTCATACGCGCCATAGATTTATAAGATTTATTGGCTAGAGGGAAAAGAAGTGTTTTTAAGAGCACTGTGACAAGAAGGATGGCGATACCAAAATTTCCTGTTTGCTTATAAAGAATATCAATGAGGGCAAACATTGGTTTGGTGATGAAATCAAACCAGCCCCAATCAATTAAAAGAGCAAACTTTTTAATTTTTAGGTCATTTTGATAATTATTAATAATTTCAACTTGTTTTGCACCAGCAAAAAGACGATTTGTAACAGTTTTTGTTTCATTTGGGGCAATCGTTAAAAGCGACCCTAGCAAGTCAGACTGATAATGCGTTTGCAAACGATCAAAATAAATAAAACGGCTTGTATATTCTTTATTTTGCGGGGGAATAACTGCTACAGCCCAATATTTATCGGTAATACCAATCCAACCTCCTGTTACTTTGGAAAAAGTCATGCTTTTTTGCCCATTATCAGGATTTGGGTCAAGCTCTGCTAAGGTTTTATATTTTTCAGTTTTGAGCGAATCTCCTGCAATACCTATCATACCTTCATGAAGTAAATAGGTTGCATTTGTATGTTCTGGTGGTGCTGCACGTGCAACGCGGGCATAGGACGAGAGATGTATTGGTTGATCACTTTCATTGCTGATAGAATCCTCAATGGTAAACATGAAATGATTATCAACAGAAAGGGTCCGCCGGAAGATTTGTCCTTGTCCATTATTATAAATTAAAGTGATGGGTGTTGAAGGAGTCAAGATTGTATTGCTTCCCTCTATTTGCCATTTTGTATCAGATTGTGGCAAAGCCTTTGCTGGCAAAGACGCACTTGCAAAACCAAATTCAGCAAGGTAGGTTGTTTTGAAGCCTTTAGGATTTAGCAAATCGATTTCCGGTGATTTTTTGTCGACTGTTAAACGATATTTTTTGAGGTGAAGATCATCAAATTGTGCACCAACAAGATTAATAGAGCCTTCCAATTCATTGGTTTTGATCGTAATACGCTCTGTTTTGTCCAATACAGCTTTCCGGATTTCAGGTGTCATGGGCTGTTCGATGATAGATGTAGCTTGATACGTTGAGATATCATCAGAAAAATCTGTCGTGGTAGTAGAAAGGGCTGATTGTTGTTTTGACAATTGCTGTGCGATGATTTGTTGTTTTTGTAACTTTGCTTGTTTGGGAGCAACATGAAGAAATTGCCATGCGATGAGCACTACGAAAGATAAGCCAATAGCGATAAAGAAATTGCGGTTATATTCCATCCGTACACCCTTGTTGTTGCTGATGTTTTATTTTTGGTTTTATTCGCCGATTTAATTCATTAATCAAGGATGTAAAAGGTGCATGTAACACATCACGGTACGCTACAATGACATAGTCTGTTCCTGCTTCCATGTGGTTTGTTACACCAACTCTCACGGCCTCACGCAAGCGCCTTTTAATACGATTACGTTTCACAGCATTACCGTTTTTACGAGTAACAGTGAAGCCTACACGTGCAAAAAGAGAATCTTTTCTTTCTGTTGTTTGTTCACGAGATTTAACTTCGAGCAAAAATAAAGGACCACGTCGTTTTTCTCCTGTACGGACAGCCAAAAAGTCTGCTCTTTTGCGAATACGGCAGGGATGTTTTTTCTTCATAAAAGAATATTTCGCAATTTCATTAAATGCCTGCAAGCAGACATTGTAGGTTCATAATAAAAGTTTCACAACGAAGAAACGATGAGCAATCCTCAACGGTTGTGAAAATTTAAATGGTTAAGCAGAAAGCCGTTTACGTCCACGAGCACGTCTTGCAGCAATAACTTTACGTCCTCCAGCTGTGGCCATGCGTGCACGAAACCCATGGCGGCGTTTACGGACAAGTTTAGAGGGTTGGTAAGTACGTTTCATTTATTTAAATACCGCGGAGTGCGGCCCTTCTTAATCTTCGTTTTATGAGTAGTTATGCGCGAGATAAACAATTTTATCCTATCATACGGCTGTTAACCCATAAGGAAAAATATAAAAAAAGTCAATCTTAGATTGTTTTTCTCTCTCTTGAAAGAATACAAAACACCTTATAACTATTTGTAACGCTTTTTTACAATACTGTAGGAGTGTTAGAAAATAACGATTGAATCTACAGAACATAAATGGCTAGGGCCTTAAAGAATTAAAGAAGGTGTGACTGATTACTGTATGCTCAATTTAAAATATCCTTTAAGATTAAGAGTTTTTTTCAGTTTTTGTTTTTACAAAATTTTTATCAGAATATTCATTAAAGTGGTTGTAGCACAAATGTGATTGATAGGATTTTATAGCAGATTTTATGTTTGAGCTTCTTTATTTTAAGGATGGTTTCATATTTTTAAAGAGATAAGAGATGTATACTTTATAATGCTGAGTAAAGTAGAAAATTATCAGGTGATGAACCTTGTAAGTATTTTTCGTTCTTATGCTTATATTTGCTGGTATTTTTATAGAGAGGAAAGAACATGGATCTTATCACAAGTGAGGCTGTCCGCAACGTATTACGTACAGTCAAAGGACCAGATCTTGAAAGCGATATTGTGTCGTTGGGTCTTCTTTCAGAAATATTGATTGCTGATGGTAAGGTTTTCTTTTCCATTACAGTTCCTGATGGAGGTGTGCAAAAATGGGAATCATTGCGTCGTTCTGCTGAAAAGGTGGTATGTGCTTTGGAGGGAGTGAAATCTGCTGTTGTTACACTTACAGCAGAAAAAATAACAAAGACAGCACCTAGTCGAAGAGCAAATCTCTTACCGATCAAAATGCCCATAGAAGGTGTGAGGCATGTGATTGCTGTTGCTTCTGGAAAAGGAGGGGTCGGGAAATCTACGATGGCAATAAATATTGCCTTAGCTTTACAAGATTCTGGTTTCAAGACGGGGGTGATGGATGCTGATATTTATGGTCCTTCGTTGCCACGTTTGACAGGACTTGTTAATCAAAAACCACAGCTTATTGGAGAAAAAAAGATTCAACCTCTTGAAAAATTTGGACTTAAATTGATGTCGATGGGATTTTTGGTGGAGGAAGAAAAGCCGGTGGTATGGCGTGGTCCTATGGTTATGGCAGCTGTAACGCAATTGTTACGAGATGTTGTATGGGGGCCTTTGGACGTTTTAGTCGTTGATATGCCGCCAGGTACAGGGGATGCACAATTAACGCTTGCGCAACAGGTACAATTAACGGGTGCGTTGGTTGTTTCTACACCTCAGGATCTTGCTTTAGTTGATGCGCGTAAAGCGATAGAAATGTTCATGAAAGTCAATGTTCCTATTTTAGGACTCATTGAGAATATGAGTTGTTTTATCGCTCCTGATACAGGAAAACGCTACGATATTTTTGGCTATGGTGGTGCACGGGTAGAAGCAGAACGTCGAGAGGTCCCTTTCTTAGCAGAAATACCGCTTGATCCAGCTTTACGATTGTCTTCAGATGAGGGCGTCCCTATTTTTGTTGCTAAGTCTAGTGAAGAGCTTGCTAAACTGTATCGTACAATTGTTGATCAAATAAAAAATCAACTCTTTTGAATATATGTTTATTTAAAAGAATTTGCAAAATGCAATCACGAAAGACAGAAAAATGTTGCTTTTTTGTAAGGAAAAGAGGGAACCTTAATGCTTGAGTGGAGTACGAGAGGTGAAACAAACAAAAAATGAGCCATGCACTTGGGTAATCTGAAGGGGGACTCAATCGGAGCGGCTGGAGCAGTGAGGTGGAAAAATATTGGCATTGGTGCGAAAAGAAGAAGATAGAAAATAAAAATAATTTAGGGAAATGGTAAAAGGTTGTAAAAAATATTTAACAATCACTTTTTTGCGATAAAAGCATCTTGAAGATTAATCGGAAAATTTATCCCTATCTACTTAAATTAAAGGGATGGGTGTTTAAAAAGCCCATTTATCTTGCTCTTGAAATATGTATAGCAGGTAATGTTATCAAACCATATTCAAGAAAAACTCAATGAAAATATCAATAACTTTCTCTTATTGAGAGGATAAAAAATGCTGGTCAAGCCTTTTTAGAAGCATTTATTTTTTGAAAAGTAGCTTCAATAGCTGTTGTTAAAGCACGTCTTCCCCCTTGATGAGAAAAACAATTTGACAAAAATTCATTTGTTCCCCCCTTTGTTGAAAACTCTTTTTCAAGGAGTACAAAATCGAGAGATGTAGCACAATCCGTTGCTATAATTTTACGCATTTCATCTGTAAGATTACCAAACATCATGGTAAGAAATTCTGCTGATTGCTGTTGTTTTAACCCCTGTGTTATAAACCATTGATGGGCTGTTTCTATAAAATTAAAATATATGCCCATAAGTGAACCAGCAGTCATAAAAAGATTAAACTGCTCTTCCTTATCCAGCACCAATGTACCCCCCAATGCATCAAATAGAGCGCGTAAAAAGGGATGATCGGGATAAATTGGTGTCAAATTTTTACACTCTGCAACAAAAGGTAGAGGAACAGCACGATAAACTTTATGGTTGATCCATTCTTCTACTTCTGCTGCTTTTGCCATAGCAAGTACGGAAATAACCAGCTGTTCTGGACGAAAGCGAAGAGAACGCAAAACGTTTTCTGCAATTTGGTTAGGCAAGCAAAGAAAAACGTAATCACTCACATCGAGCAACATTTGGTTATTTTCAGCAATCATAACCTTATCATATGTGCGTGAAAGATGCTCTGCTGTTTGTGCATTGCGAGGTGAAACAATAATGGAAGAAACGTCAAAGGTGCTTGTCATGAGGCCATTGACCATTGAAGCACTGATTGTGCCCGTTCCCAAAAAGCCAAGTTTCATTTCTCTTCCTCATTTTTATATTTTAAAAGGAATCTCAATTAACAGTTTATGTGTTTTAACTAACATAGATGCTAATTGAGGAAGCAACACATAAAATAGCAAGAATAATCAAGCCCAAATAGACTTTTGGTTTGTCAAATAGAACAGCAAAAGCAGAAAACCAACCAACAATAGCTGCGGCTAATGCAAATAAAAAACCTGGTTTATTCATAAGAACAATATGCATTGCCATTAAACCACCAATAATTAGCGCTCCAAAAACAATGAGCAAACCTGTTGCAAACTTTTCATAATCATCCATATTTCGCTCCTTATAGTGCTCAAATTGTTACACACTTTTTAACGCATATGCATATAAAAACGAAACGTTTTTTATTGGGTATGGTTAAAATTGGCGCCTCCTCTTATTTATTAGATGTAAAAAATGCGGGGATATGCTGTGGCCAACGCCAAGGTAAAACTGCAATCAAATCAAAACGTACAGACAAAAAGGCATAATCCTTTTGCCGTGCTAGCCAAATATCGGCTGCTGCCTCAATTCGCTTTTCATTTATTCGAGAAACTGCTTCCATTGCTTCGGCTAATGTTGAACGCGCTTTGACTTCAACGATTAAAACCAAATTTCCACGTCGTGCAATTAAATCAATTTCACCACATTTTGTTTTAAAACGCATTTCGGCAATGTGAAACCCTTTGCAACGCAACCACCATGCTGCCAATTTTTCTGCACGAACTCCTCGATAAAAAGACTTTTGTCTCTGTTTTTTTTGTATAGTCTTAATTTTATGCATTTTTTAAAAAATTTAACCGCTGAAAAAGTTCCTGCTTTTTAAAACCGGTCTTTTTTGCAACCAAAGCTGCTGCCTGAGCAGCAGAATGTGTCCGCGAGAGTTCTAATAACATTTCATCAACTTCTTGATCACTCATTACGTTTAAAGAAGATGATGATTCTCCAACAAGTACAACAATTTCTCCACGAATATGTGATTGTTTTTTGTAAGATTCCAACAAATTCCCCAAATTTGAAGCATCCACTGTTTCAAATTTTTTTGTTAATTCACGACAAATTGCGGCAGGTCGATCAGCCGAAAAAAGCGTGACCATATCCTGTAAAGTTTCAACAAGACGATGCGGTGATTCATAAAAAATCAAAGTCGCTGGAATCTCTTTTAATTGTTCCAATCGTTTTTGACGCTGTCGCTTGCGTGCACTCAAAAAACCTGCAAAGAAAAAGCTATCCGTAGGAAGCCCTGTCGGTATAAGAGCGGCTAAAAGAGCTGATGCTCCAGGGATCGGAATAATTTTATGACCAGCTTTACGTGCCTTTTCTACCAATCGAAATCCGGGATCAGAAATAAGTGGCGTTCCCGCATCGGAAACAAGCGCTACCGTTTTGTTTTCTGCCAAAGCGGCTAAGAGCTTCGGACCCGCTTTTTGCGCATTGTGTTCATGATAGAGAAAAGTTTTTTTCTGAATACCATAACGTTGCAACAAAACACGTGTTACTCGCGTATCTTCACACGCTAAAATATCAATTCCTGCAAGCACTTGCAAAGCACGAAGCGTAATATCTGCAAGATTTCCGATAGGCGTTGCTACAAGATAAAGCCCTGGTTCTATAACGGGGGCAGAATAAGCATGCGCACCTATAAAATATGCTCTTTCACACATGCTCTTTTCTTTTCATCAAATTCCCCTCACACAAGATTTTTATTCATACTCATAAGCTTTATAAGCCATTTTTGTTCATTTTTTACCAGTACATTTTTTATCATTACAAAGGCTTACTTTGCTCGAATAGTTGATACTCCCACAATACAATAGTTTTACCTTCATATTCACTAACATTATCATCTGTTTTTCAGCATGATCTTTTTCAAAAAAACAGATTCCAGATGTAGCCAATATCTTATCAGCTCTATAATTTTCTATAAAGTTTTTCCTTCGAGAACAAAAAACAATTTTACCTGTGCCTATATTTCACGCTTGGTTGTGCTCTTTTACAAGCTAAACTTTCTCGATTATTTCCATAACGCCCATCTTTCAAATACTCCATTGATATTCAAACTGTTCTTCTGAGTAAACGTAAGCAGATCCTTTTAAAACACAAACAACTCGCTATATCGTTATTGATCAAATATAAGCCTTTCTTAGAAAAATATTTCATTTTGTCCTATTCTCTTCCCCCTTAACAGATATAAAGAATATCTTAAAAACTTTTAAGATTTATTTTTATCTTAATTATTTGATTTATAATGGATAATTTATTATTTTTTGCCTATAGAGTAGGCGCCTTAAATATCGTAAAATTATCTCATTTTAACGCCTTTTATCATCAATGAATCAAAATCATTTATGTGCATCACAAGGAGGATTTGTGTGTCGTTAAAGACGAGTAAAAAAGGAGTAAAATGCCTTTTTGAGCTCTCTTAAAGCAAAGGCTATCGCAATATTGGAGTTAGCAAAGAAAGTGATGCTGCCAGTTTATACTTTTTATTGCGTTATGGAACTATTCATTGACGAGAATACGTGATATTTTTCTCAAGATTTGTCACGAAAGAATTGTTCGATATGTATTGAGAGCTATCTTTTAAAAATAAATCCATAAATAAACAACACAAGTCTGTTTTAATTTTAGGCGTTTTATTTTTTTGAAGGATATGCTCCTATAAAAAATGCAGGTCATAAAAGCAGGGACAATATGTGATCTCTCTTTTTTAAAAGATAGTGTAATGTTTTTGAAAGTCGTAAAACCGCATGACAAAGATGGAAACGGATTTCTTCCTTTCAGACTTCATATTCTTACTCAATGAAGCAGTCTTTTCGTTTCAGGAATTACTCAAATAGAATATGCAAGATTTTTGCTCAGGATACAAAAGCTGGAATGACTCGCTTTCATTCACCTTTATCTTTCTTAACATATATGCCGCTTGTGTTCGATTTGGATGTTGATTTACAAGTTACAGCGAAAGTACAAGCTTTATAAAGAAAATACGCTATAAAACGCGTAATAGAATGGTCATGAATTGGAAAGACATTTGGGCTTTGTCAGATATTATTTCCAATAATGATAGCGCTTATGGCTTTTTATTCTTATGGTGTTTTTACACATTCTTTGCATTACATCTGTAAAGGTTAGATGCAAGACAATGTATAGCCCCCCCTTGATTTGAGCGTAAAAAGTTGATGTGATACTCAGATTTTGGGTTGTCTTTATCAGTAGAAACATATTGAGATTGATTAAATAAGCATGCTCTGTGTATGCAATATTTTATTTTTTCTACATTCATCCGTGGTCTTCTTTAGTGAAAATTGTTTGGCAAAGGATAGGAGATAAAACAAACTCGAAGCATATCTCCATGGGTTTTATTCTTGGCTTTTTGAAACGATTGAGTTTTCTTATGAGGAGGCTAAAAACATTTTGAATCATGGGGGAGGGAGCAAAGTGGAGCTACAGCTTTGTCTTTGTACAGACTGTTGAGAGTAGAGTCTGTATTTTTATAGCAGAATGGTTAAGATATCTTCATTCTTGTTTTGTTATTAAGATAAAAAATTTTTTATAAAAATATGTTATGTTTTTCTATTGAAAAAAGTTATACGGTGGAGAGAGTCTTTTATATTGAGAATAGAGTTCTTTTTACATTGTGAAAGAACGTATGCAGGAAGGTAATTGATAGATTTCTGATCTGAGGGAAATATTTTTATCCATTGCGTTTTGTATATTTCAATTTTAGGAGAATGAACAATGATTATACATTGGGAAATTACATATTGGGATAGAAGGGGCCTTCATTGCCTTGCGGACAGATCCAAGTGATATTTTGGTTCGGATCTTTGATGTCGCATGTTTTACAATGTATGCAATTTGAAGCGTTTATCATATAAGTCAGATGATCATTATCCTCTAGCCACTCGTAGACAGCGGCGGGGCAATAGTTTGTGGAAGGTCCTCCGTAGATTGCATATTCAGAGTCCTTTTGCTTTTTTAATGAGGCTATTTTTAAATGGCAAGGTTGATTTTCTTCATGATGCGTATTGGAAAGGGCAACACTTGAAAGGCGATCAAAGGTTATAACGCCATCTGGTTTTGGGTAAGAAATGGGTTGAAATTTTTCTGCTGGTTCAAGGCATGCATAATCTTCCTTTCCATGGGAGAGTGTTTTAAATAAGGAAAATCCGAACAGTTGTTGCCACCACATATCAAAACCAGCAAGTTTAATTCCATATTTTGTCCCATATTTTGCCCAGAGCGGTTTGGCATTTCGCACTTTATAAAGATCTTTGCCAATGAGCCCTTTTCGCCATTGTTCTTCGATTTCTTTAACCTCATCATGGGCACGCCCTTGAGCAAGAGCGGTAGCGATTTTATCGGCAGCTAATATGCCAGATAAGATGGCATTGTGTGATCCTTTGATACGAGGAACATTGACAAATCCAGCAGAGCAGCCAATAAGTGCCCCACCAGGAAAGGTGAGTTTTGGTACAGATTGCCAACCTCCTTCGCTGATAACACGTGCACCATAGGAAAGACGCTTTGCACCTTTAAAGATTTTATAGAGTTTTGGATGTGTTTTAAAACGTTGAAATTCTTCAAAGGGAGAAAGATAAGGATTTTTGTAATCTAAGTGCACAACAAAACCGACAGAAATGATATTGTTTTCTTGGTGATAAATAAAGCCACCACCACCGGTATTATTGTCTAAGGGCCAACCCGTGAAATGTTGTACTAAACCGCGTTGGTGTTTGTTGGGATCAATTTCCCAGAGCTCTTTGAGACCAAGACCAAATTTTTGTGGTTCACGATTTTTGCTAAGGTTGAAATGTTGTATCAGTTGTTTTGCAATTGAGCCGCGTGCTCCTTCCGCAATTAAAGTATATTTTGCCAATAAAGCCATACCAGGCATATAATTTTTTCCAGGAGTTCCA
Source organism: Bartonella sp. AD328YNZD (assembly GCF_042196425.1). Taxonomy (NCBI): domain Bacteria; kingdom Pseudomonadati; phylum Pseudomonadota; class Alphaproteobacteria; order Hyphomicrobiales; family Bartonellaceae; genus Bartonella; species Bartonella sp. AD328YNZD. The sequence continues at coordinate 10,087 of NZ_JBHIQG010000028.1, forward strand.
TCTTTGTTAAGCCCCATATCACCGGTGAGAACACCAATAATCGCTTTGTTATCGTTTTGGATAATCTGTGTTACGGCAAAACCGGGATAGATTTCAACACCCAATGCTTCAGCTTTTTTGCTTAACCAGCGGCAAACGTTTCCAAGCGAAACGATATAACATCCGTCATTTGATAAGATTTTGGGATGCAGAATATTGGGAAATATTGTAGCTTTTTGAGGCTTTAGAAAAAAAAACTGGTCATGGGTAACAGGGGTCGTGAAGGGATGATCATTGTCATTTCGCCATTCTGGTAAGAGTGTATCGATACCAATGGGGTCAATAACTGCGCCAGAGAGAATATGGGCACCAACTTCGGTCCCTTTTTCAACAATTGTGACAGAAAGCTCAGGATTAATTTGTTTCAAACGAATTGCGGCAGAAAGCCCTGCAGGTCCTGCTCCGACAATGACTATGTCAAACTCCATACTTTCACGTTGGTCATGTAGAGGTGTTTTCATGGCTTATAAAGCTTTCTCCAATTCTGGAATAATTTGGTGGAGATCACCTACAAGGGTGTAATCGGCAATTTGCATGATGGGAGCTTCTTCATCGTTATTAATGGCAACAATAATTTGTGCATCCATTATACCGGCTAAATGCTGGATTGCACCGGAAATGCCAACGGCGATATAGAGTTCAGGGGCAACGACCTTTCCTGTTTGTCCAATTTGCCAATCATTGGGAGCATAGCCTGCATCCACTGCTGCGCGGCTGGCACCTAAAGCAGCATTTAATTTGTTTGCAAGAGGAAGAAGCAGGTCCATAAATTTCTCTTGAGAACCAAGACCACGCCCGCCTGATATAATAACACGGGCTGAGGTGAGATCAGGACGATCACTTTTGTTTGTCTCTGCTTTTACGAAAGAAGAAAGATTTGGATTGGGAGCTGGTGTTATTGTTTTAATGGGAGCAGAATTATTTTGGGAAGGCGTTGGGGTGAAAGAAGCGGTGCGAACTGTTATAATCTTTTTATAATCATTGGTGCGTACAGTTTCAAATGCATTGCCTGCATAAATTGGTCGTTTGAAGGTATCGGGTGAAAGAATGGCGGTAATATCTGAAATTTGCATAAGATCAAGAAGAGCTGCTACGCGCGGCATCACATTTTTCCCAGTACTGTTGGATGCTGCCATGATCACATCATAATCATTTGCTAACGTGAGAATTGTATCTGCCATAGGCTCGGCAAGTTGATGGGCTAAATAGTCTGCTTTTGCAATAAGAACTTGCCGCACACCATCAAGTTTAGCACTGTTTTCCGCTATCGTTTGAATTTTTTCTCCGCAAACCAGAATATCGATATCATTACTGAGTACGCGTGCAGCGGTGAGTACTTTTGCTGTTTCTTCTGTATTATGATCGGCCAGTAAAAGAATTGCCATAAGTTTTTACCCTTTTATGTAAGTGTTGCTTTTACTCTAGTGGAGAGAATATTAAATGCAGTTCTTTTGTTTTAGCGCACTGACAAGCTCTCCTACATTAGCTACTTTAATACCGGATTGACGGGGTTTGGGTTCTTCAACGCTTAAAATTGTTAAGCGTGCTTTCGTATCGATGCCAAGATCAGTCAGCGCTTTTTGTTCAATGGTTTTCTTTTTTGCTTTCATAATATTAGGGAGAGAGGTGTAGCGCGGTTCATTGAGCCGTAGATCGGCGGTCATAACCATGGGAAGGGGAAGAGAAAGGGTTTGTGTTCCATTATCAACTTCACGAATAACTGTAGCATGCCCATTTTCTATGTTAAAATGTGAGGCAAAAGTTGCCTGTCCCCACCCAAGAAGAGCGGCGAGCATTTGTCCTGTTTGGTTGCTATCGTCATCAATCGCTTGTTTTCCTAAAAAGACCATATCAGGTTTTTCTTCATCAACTATGGCTTTGAGAATCTTAGCAATTGCTAAGGGTTCAAGTGTTTGATCCGTGGTGACAAGAAGTGCGCGATCAGCCCCCATTGCAAGTCCTGTTCGTAGAGTTTCTTGGGCTGCTTCTGGTCCGATTGAAACAAGAATAACTTCTGAAACTTTACCGGATTCTTTCTGGCGAATTGCTTCCTCTACGGCTATCTCATCAAAAGGATTCATAGACATTTTTACGTGAGACAGATCAACGCCTGTGCTATCGGGTTTGACACGTATTTTGATGTTATAATCAACAACACGTTTGATAGCGACAATTATTTTCATGATGATCCTCTTTGTTGTATGATTACAAGTTTATAGCAATACTCATAAGAAACAAAATTGTTTAGAATGAAGTCTTATTTATAACTTGTGTTTTCTTTCATATAAGCTTTTTTTACGTTTACTTGTACTTTCTTGTTGTCATTTTCAATCTTCATATCTTCTGCATTGCCATAATTGCCTTATTTGCTTGAATAAAAAGTAAAAAAATCACTCTGTCTTATGAGAATATTTTTTTCATTTTATATGCTCTGTTTATGATGGCGCATCAGGGGCTTTAGGCAATGAAAAAATTAAGTGAAAAAAATAAAAATGGGGGAATGATTTTGCTCTTCAAATCTTGAGGACAAAAAAATAGAGATTTTTCTTTCAAATATTTTAAATAAAGATTGGGGCGAAATATTTCTAACAAAAAAGTTTTTGGGCGTTCTTAAAGCTCTATTTACTAAAATAGAGCACACTTTATTCATCATTTGTGCGATTCTTTTCAAAAAGGTTAATGAGGGGTAAGCGTTTGTGAATACGAAGGGTCATACGATCAACCAGCCGATCAATCAGGTTAGGAATGATAAATTCTCTTCTTTTATTGAACAGAAGGAGAGAACGGATGCGCCTATGGATGTAACGATGTCGGATATTGCTCAAAAATTACGCACTGTTCATGCACAAATGCAAATGAAGCATTCTTCCCGTTCTTTGATAGAGCAGGGGGCTTTAGAAGAGCATTTTAAATCTTACTTAGATGATATTAGTCGGGCCATTTTGGCTGAATATTATATCCGTCGTCAAAGAGAAAAAAAGCTTTTCGAATCTTTAGAGCAGATTAAAACAATTGTTCAAAGTTTACAGAGTGAAAAAAAGAGCTTAGAAGAAGCAGCGGTAACACGACCGGTGTCTCGTTCAAAATCACCTGATTCTGTTGTACAAAAACTTGCTCATATGGAATATGAGGGAAATAAAGAACGCTTATCACTTCAAAAGGTTCAAAATTTTTCGAGACAAAACGGTATAATTCCACTCCAAACAAATGTTAAAAATGTGGCGCAGAAAGAAAATAAAGGCTCTTTGCCAAGTGATACTATGAAGCCTTCTTTTAAAAAGGTTGAGGGAGCCGTAGAGTGTGCTTCGATAGAAAAAAAGGATATGGGTATTCAGGCACCTAATCGTGGCATTGAGAACGATTTTTCTTCTTTAAAGGCGCAGCCTCAAGAGAGTGTTTCGTTTTTATCTCATTTGGTAAAAAAAAGTGTTCTTTGTTTTTTAACCGTTGCATTTATGGTAGCGATAACGTTATGTCTTTACAGCGTTTTAAAAGGAGCGCGTTTTTTTTAGTTTTTATGATGTTGATGTTAATAGATATGAAATGTATTGCGCATTCGTGGATTATGCGAAAGTTGTATAGCAATTAAAATTATCCTTTTAAACACGCAACAGAGATTATTGGAAAAGAGGATAATTGGAGAAAGATTCTCTCAATTGTTAAAAAGCCTCAGATTATCTTGAAGGTTCTGTAAGTGAGTATTTATTTACCAATTGCTGAAATGTCTCTCAATATGCTGATTTTGATTGGTATGGGAGTCGTTGCTGGTTTTTTTTCTGGTCTTTTTGGAATTGGGGGCGGTTTTCTTATCACTCCTTTATTGATTTTTTATAATATCCCTCCTGCTATTGCTGTTGGAACAGGTGCAAATCAGATGATTGCGTCATCTGTAACAGGAGCGATTACCCATTTTAGAAGACGTACGCTCGATATCAAACTTGGTATTCTTTTGGCGATTGGAGGAGGGGGGGGATCTTTAATCGGGATTCAGATTTTCTCTGTTTTGAAAAAAATAGGTCAATTAGACTTAATGATTTCTCTTCTTTATGTGATTCTTCTTGGAAGTGTAGGAAGCTTGATGATTGTTGAAAGTTGGTATGATATGATGCGCAAGCGTAAGGCAGGAAAAGCCAATATTCGTCTTGCTGGTCGACATAACTGGATTCATCGCTTACCGTTAAAAATGCGTTTTCGGACATCTATGATCTATGTCAGCGTTATTCCAGTTTTAGGGATTGGTCTCATTGTAGGGTTGTTGTCTTCTATTATGGGAATTGGTGGGGGGTTCTTTATGGTACCAGCATTGATTTACCTTCTGCGTGTTCCAACCAATGTGGTGATTGGAACTTCACTTTTTCAGATCACATTTGTGTCTTCTTTCACGACAGTTTTACAAAGTATGACTCATCAGTCCGTTGATATTGTCCTGGCTTTTTTATTAATGCTGGGAGGAAGTATTGGTGCGCAATATGGAACACGGGCTGGACGGAAGTTAAAGGCGGAACAATTGCGTATGGCACTTGCGTTTTTGGTGTTGATTGTGTGTATGCGTCTTGCTTTTCAATTATTTATACGCCCCGATAATCTTTTCTCTCTGGATATTCTTATGAGATAAAAATGGGTAGATTATTTTCTTTATGCATCATTACAAGTTGCTTTTGTTTTGTTTCTTTTTCTACATGGTCACATGTTGGGACGACAGCGACATTCGTTGATCAAGTTGATCACGAAACTGTTCAAATTATCGTAACAACAAATACGATTACTGTGGATGCAAATTTTGCTGGTCGTGATCTTTATATTGCTGGTGTTTTGGAAAATATTGATCCGTTATATGCTCGACAAAACCGTTATGATGTTGTTGTGAGCTTGGAGGGACAAGAGCGGACAATGGTGATGCGAGAAAAAAAACGTAATGCCGGTGTTTGGGTTAATACAGATTCTCTTATTTTTAAAAAGGTTCCTCTTTTTTACTCTATGGTCACAACACGTGAAATTGACGATATTACGAGTGTTGAAGATTATAAACGCTTGGGGTTAGGATTACTTTATTTGCCATTGCAGACGGATGAAAAAGATCAGAAAAAAATACAGATCTTTCGCGATGAACTTATAAAACTGCAAAAAGCCAAAAGCCTTTATTATGAGGAAGTAGGGGGTGTTCGTTTTGGTTCTGACACGCTTTTTACTGCACATTTTCGTTTACCAACCAATATTCCTGTTGGACATTATAAGGTTCGTGCTTATCTTTTTCGTGATGGTCAGTTTATTGATAGTACAACAACGACTCTTGAAATTGTTAAAGCACATATCGCTTATACAATTTTTTACGCAGCACATAAGTATCGTTTCTTATATGCTATTGTTGCGGTGATCATTGCTGTTACCACAGGATTTTTATGTCGTTTGATTTTTCGAAAAGACTAGCGCAAGGAAAATGTTGAGGCTTTTATTTTTTATGAAAAATGCGTAAGATAAGAAAGATAGGCACAACAACAATCGCTCCCGTCATGGTGATATGAAAGAAGTTTGTGAGCGTTATAAATCCTGTTGCCCATAGAGACTGAAAAAAATCTATAATTTTCTGTATGAGACTTTTGGGTGTCCATCCCAAAAAATTCATTATGATGCCAATAAAAAATGAAAGGATGAGCAATTTTAAACTAACATGGTGGCTTAATGTGCCTCCAAGAAAAGCACGAAAAGAATCTGACAATTTTTTCTTTCGGTTCATTTTAATATACTTTC
>NZ_JBHIQG010000029.1:0-8961 GCF_042196425.1 Bartonella sp. AD328YNZD
GATCCAAAAGAGTTAGAACGTGTTGAAAAATGGGTTCAAGATGTTTTAGAAGCTGATGAACAGAGTGCTAAAATGGCCGTTTCAAAAGTGGCTGAGATGATGTCTGGAGAGCGTAGAAAAAGTCGACTGACTTTTTATTATCTAGTTGCTAAGCACCTTAATGCACTTCATAAAATTTAAACAATATTAAATTTGCGATAATGATAAAAAAGCCCAATCTCTTGGGCTTTTTTCGTTTATAAAAAGGGTTAATGTTTTTCATCTTCTTGGAGGTATCCCCCTTTACGCATACTCGGGACAAAGAGAAGAGCAATGAATGCCATGATCATCACGACGGTTATATAAAAATAAAAGAGTGATTCATGACCGTACTTTTTTAATCCAAGCGCAACGTATTCAGCAGAACCACCAAATAAAGCGTTACCAATGGCATGAGAGATACTAACGCCTAATCCACGTATTGAAGAGGGAAACATTGCTGATTTTACGACACCAGAGATGGATGTATACATGCTCATAATGAAGAGCAAGCCAATAATGACCGATAAGGCAACCCATAGACTATGCGTATTACCGATTATCCAGAGTCCAGGAAATGTAAAGATGACAGAGAGTATACTCCAAATGATAAGTAAAGTTTTTGTTCCAATTTTATCGGCTATGATACCAGCTATGGGTTGGAATAGGATGAAAATAAATAGTACAGCTGTCATAATCGTTGTTGCGGTATGTTTATCAAAGCCGGTGGTTGTGATCAGATATTTTTGCATATAAGTCGTAAAGGTGTAAAATGTGAGTGATCCTCCTGATGCAAAGCATGCAATTACGACAACGGCTTTTGTATGCTTGGTGAGAAGTTCCTTAAGACTGCCAGAGTGTTTGTGAGAGCGGCTTTCTTTCGTGGTTGTTTCGTGGAGAGAACGACGCAGATAAATCGCAATCACTGCCCCGAAACCACCAATCACAAAAGGAATGCGCCATCCCCATGCTTTTAACTGATCTTCAGAGAGATAAGATGCTAGAATAAATATAATGAAGCTGGCAAGAAGTTGACCTGTAATAAGGGTGGCTGATTGGAAAGAAGCAAAAAGCCCTCGATGTTTTTTGAGAGCAACTTCGCTCATATAAGTGGCTGCTGTACCATATTCACCACCCGCTGAAAGTCCTTGCATCATCCGAGCTAAAAGTAAAAGGATTGCTGATGTTATTCCTAAGGTTTCATAGGTGGGAAGTATGGCGATGAAAAAAGAGCCACCACACATCATAAAAATGGATATAAGCATCGAGCGTTTACGTCCATAACGATCGGCGATAAATCCTAAAAACCAAGCTCCAATAGGGCGCATAAGAAAGCCAATAAAAAACACACCCGCGGTTTTTAACAGTGGCGTAATCGTATCACCATCGGAGGGAAAGAATTGTGATGCAAAATAAATTGATGCAAATGAGTAAACGTAAAAATCATACCACTCTACGAGATTTCCTGATGCGCTTGCTATAATAGCAAAAACACGTTTTCTTGCATCCTGTGATGCTGAAATTGTTTCATTTTCCATGAATTGTTCCCCTTTTGGATTTATAGTCCATATATTTATTTCTAAATATAATTTCTAAACATAATTTTTTATGATTTCCAGAAAAATCCAATTGTATCATGATAATTTCTTAGAGAAATTCTTTAAGATGATTTATTGGAGTTATATTGTTATTATTTTTAAGAGTTTTACTTTTTTATTAGAAAAAATTATCATATTAATTTTAATTGTGTTTATATGACAAATATACATTGAAAATGTATATAAGTATATCTTCAAATTTTATTATAATAATACTATATTAATTACTTTAATGATAATTTGATGTTATAAAATATATGGATTTTACAAGAAGTAATAGAAAAAATTAAGTTATTTCATAAGGGTTAAATAGTATAAAATGGGACTTTTAAGTCCTTACTTATCGTTTTGCGCCATAATACATTATTTTTTAGGGGGGAGGATTCAGATAAGGTTTTCCGTATGAGGTGTTTTTCAGATATCATGATAAGTATTTAGGGGAGGGCTTGCCCATAGAATCTTATCAAGTAAATTACATAAAGAGGGTAGTAACTATAGATAATTTAAGAGAAACTGAGTTGTTTGTAAGACGAATGCGGGGCGGGTTTTCGTTCTTTACTAGGGTGGAGAGGAGATCAAAAAAAAGCCCAATTTCTTGGGCTTTTTTTATCCAGAAAATAAGTTTAATGAAGTCTATCGTCTTTATCGAGATATCCTCCTTTATCTATATCAGGCATAAGAAGAATAGAGATGAGTGCAATGACCATCATACCAACGATGTAAAAAAAGAAAACAGATTCGTATCCCATATTTTTTAATCCAAGCGCTACATATTCAGCAGAACCGCCAAACAGTGCGTTGCCAATGGCAAAAGCAAAGCCAACACCAATTGCTCGGATTGAAGCAGGGAACAATTCTGCTTTTATGATACCAGCAATGGACGTATAAAAACTCATAACACAGAGTATTCCAATAATGATTAAGAGTGCTGTCCATGGATTATGGGCATTCCCGATCATTTTAAGTACAGGAATGGTGCAGATAATGGATAATACACCCCAACTGATGAGTGAAGCTCTTGCTCCAATTTTATCGGCTAGCGAACCAAAAAGCGGTTGGAGTAACACAAAAACAAAGAGGGCGGCAGTCATTATTGTTGTTGCGGTTTGTTTATCAAAGCCAGTGGTTGTGATCAGATATTTTTGCATATAAGTGGTGTATGTATAAAATGTGAGTGATCCGCCAGCTGTAAAGCCAACAACCAAAAAGAACGCTTTTTTATGATTACGAAAAAGTTCTTTAAGACTACCAGCGTGTTGTTCAGAGCGGCTTTTGAGGGTTGTTGTTTCATGAAGCAAGCTACGCAGATAAATTGCAACGATTGCTCCAAAGCCACCAATGACAAAGGGAATACGCCATCCCCATGCTTTTAACTGATCCTCGTTAAGGTAAATGGCTAAAATAAATATTATAAAACTTGCCAGAAGTTGACCTGAGATCGTTGTTGCATATTGAAAAGAAGCAAAGAGACCACGACGATTTTTGGGCGCAACTTCACTCATATACGTTGCGGCTGTACCATATTCACCGCCAACGGAAAGCCCTTGAAACATACGGACAAAAAGGAGAAGGAATGCTGCTGTTATTCCCAAAGTTTTGTAAGTGGGAAGTATGGCAATGAGAAAAGAGCCCCCACACATCATAAAAACAGAAATAAGCATTGAGCGTTTACGTCCATAACGATCAGCAATAAACCCAAAGAGCCATGCTCCAATTGGACGCATAAGAAAGCCAATAAAAAAGATTCCTGCCGTTTTTAACAATTGTGTAACGATATCTTCATCTTCAGGAAAGAATTGCGAAGCGAAATAAACCGATGCAAAGGAGTAAGCGTAAAAGTCGTACCATTCTACCAGATTACCGGATGCACTGGATATAATAGCAAAAATACGTTTCCTTGTATCATGTGGATCTAAAGTTGTTTGATTATTCATGAAGTATTCCCCTTTTAGATTTATAACTTTTCTTCTTTTTAAAGCTATTTACGATGTGCATTATAAAAACGCCATTGTATCATGATAAATTTTTAGGGAAACATAAAGATTTTTTCTAGATCTATCAGTGCTGTTTTGGGCTCATGGTGTTGTTATATTGCGTAAATCTATCCTTAAGGAAATATTGTTTTTTGTTTGATTGTGAATTATTTGCATATGCAGAGTATTTATGAAGATATGATACTCTTTAGTTTATATGCTTGATGTTGTTTCGTAAAATGATGTTATTGACTATTGCATGCGAGGTTGGTGTATCAGTTAAAATACTTTTTAGAAATGATCTTAAGTGTTAAGGGGGAGTACAATATTAAGAGTTCGTCAATAGTATAATAATAGCGGCTTGCACTTTTATTAAGTGTAAAGAGAGTGATGACCATGTTTATATTTTACGGGGCTTTTACGTTATGTCATTCACGGGTGCCGTTGTGAAATGGAGTTGGGTATATTGAGAAATGTTTCTCAAAAAAGTGTGCGAATTCATAATATAATTGTATTTTCTACTTTTCATGAAAGGATTTGTGTTTCATGAGGGGTACCATTAAGAACGTATTAAACAAAATCATGAGTGGAATCTTTATTATTGATAAAATTTCTTGAAAGATAATCACTTTTCTTCGATTTTGAGTGGGAATGGGGGGTATTAAAATAAATCAAAAATTTTTTATCTTCAGCAAAAGAAGCATTTATTCATAATAATATGCAGCTGTTTATTTTTATAAGCAGTATATGCAGGAGAGAAAATTTCTTCTTTAGGTGTTTGAAGAGATAAAAAATCGTGCGCTTTAAGCTTCTATGGGAAAGAATTACAAAAAGCCCAGAATACTGGGCTTTTTTGTTAACATCAAAAGTTAATGAATATCGTCTCCTTGTAAATATCCTTTTTTGCGCGCATCGGGCATCAAGAGAACCGCAATGAATGCAATAATCATCATGCCGGTTATATAAAAATAGAAGACAGATTCGTATCCAAGGTCTTTTAATTCAAGCGCTACGTATTCAGCAGAGCCGCCAAACACTGCATTGGCAATAGCATAAGAGAATCCAACACCTGTTGCTCGCACTGAAGCGGGAAACATTTCTGACTTTACAATACCAGAGATGGATGTATAAAAGCTCATAATGCATAGCATTCCAATAATGACTGATAGAGCAATCCATGTTTCATTAGTGTTACCAATTACATGAAGTCCAGGAATCGTAAAGATAATAGATAAAACACTCCAAATAAGCAGTGAAGTTCTTGTTCCAATTTTATCAGCCATAAAACCAAATGCAGGTTGAAGTAACATGAAAACAAAGAGCGCAGCAGTCATGATTGTTGTTGCAGTATGTTTATCAAAGCCGGTGGTTGTGATCAGATATTTTTGCATATAAGTTGTATAGGTATAAAATGTGAGCGATCCCCCAGCTGTAAAGCCAACAACTAGAAAAAAAGCTTTCCTGTGATTGCGTAGAAGCTCTAAAAGACTACCAGCTTGCTTTTTAGAACGATTTTCTTCTGTGGTTGTTTCATGAAGTGTACGACGGAGGTAAATTGCAACAACTGCTCCTAGGCCCCCAATGGCAAATGGAATACGCCATCCCCATGCTTTTAGTTGATCCTCTGTGAGATAAAGTGCTAGAATGAATATAACCAGGCTGGCTAGAAGTTGTCCACCAATCAGTGTGGTATATTGAAAAGAGCTAAAAAATCCACGGCGGTTTTTGAGTGCCACTTCACTCATATAAGTGGCTGTCGTACCATATTCACCCCCGACAGAAAGTCCTTGAAGCATTCGGAGTAAAAGTAAAAGAATTGCTGCTGCCATTCCAATAGTTTCATAAGTAGGAAGTATGGCGATTAAGAAAGAACCACCACACATCATACCAACAGAAATAAGCATTGAGCGTTTACGTCCATAGCGGTCAGCAATGAAGCCAAAGAGCCATCCGCCGATTGGGCGCATAAGAAAACCAATAGCAAAGACACCAGCGGCCTTTAAAAGTTGTGCAACGACATCGCCATCTGAGGGAAAAAATTGTGATGCAAAGTAAATGGATGTAAAAGAATAAACATAAAAATCATACCATTCTACTAGATTACCTGATGCACTGGATACAATAGCCCAGATACGTTTTTGCGTATCATGTGATGCTAAAGATTCTTGTTTTTCCATAGTCAATCCCTTCATTTCACGTTCACCATTTTTGTTCATTATCACTCTATGTTCTTTTCTTCAGAAGCTGTCTATAGTATTTTATCTTTTGCATAAAAATTTTAGTCAGATCACGATAATTTCTTGTGTAAGATGTTTTCGGATAAAGATTTGAATTATGTTTGTACGAATTTTACAGTTTTTATTTTCTATAATGAGGAGAATCGGACATAATAACCCTCATGAAATTATATCTGGCTCTTTTATCCCACGTTTTAAATCAGGGTATTGATCGTACAGATCGGACGGGCGTTGGAACGCGATCTATCTTTGGGTATCAGATGCGCTTTGATTTACAAGCAGGATTTCCATTGTTGACAACAAAAAAACTACATTTACGTTCAATTATTTACGAGCTTTTGTGGTTTCTTAAAGGTGATACAAATATTGCATGGTTGAAAGAGCATGGTGTATCAATTTGGGACGAGTGGGCTGATGAAAAAGGAGATCTTGGTCCTGTTTATGGTTATCAGTGGCGTTCTTGGCCTGCTCCTGATGGGCGCCATATTGATCAAATTAGTAATCTTTTAACAATGATTAAGGAAATGCCAGATTCTCGTCGCTTGATTGTATCAGCTTGGAATCCTGCATTAATAGAAGAAATGGCTTTACCTCCGTGCCATTGTCTTTTTCAATTTTACATTGCGGAGGGAAAATTGTCCTGTCAGCTTTATCAGCGTTCGGCGGATATTTTCTTAGGTGTTCCATTTAATATTGCATCCTACGCACTGTTAACGATGATGATTGCGCAAGTAAGCGGTCTTAAAGTAGGCGACTTTATTCATACTCTGGGGGATGCTCATCTTTATTCTAATCATTTTGAACAGGCAAAATATCAATTGTCTCGTAGACCAAATGCTTTGCCATGTATGCGCATAAATCCAGCGGTAACAGATCTTTTTTCTTTTCAATTTGAGGATTTTGAATTGCTTAATTATGAAGCACAATCCCATATTAAGGCGCCGGTAGCAATATGATGATTTCCATTTGTTTCATTGCTGCGGTTGCAGAAAATGGTGTTATCGGTCGTGAAGGTGCCATGCCTTGGCATTTATCAACGGATTTGCAACGCTTTAAAGCTTTGACATTGGGTAAGCCCATTATTATGGGAAGAAAAACTTGGGATTCTCTTGGGCGCCCTTTACCAGGGCGTACAAATATCGTCATTACGCGTGATTGTACCTTCAACGCTGAAGGGGCTGTTGTTGCTCACTCTTTATCGCAAGCTTGCTCTCTTGCAACAAGCGTTGCTTCTCAAAATAATGTAAAGGAAATTTTTATTATTGGGGGAGGGGAAATTTTTCAACAAGGATTGCCTATGGCTGATAAAATATTCCTTACAGAAGTTTTAGCCTCTATAGAAGGTGATAGTTTTTTTCCTGTTTTTGATAAAGAAAAGTGGACTATTGTGCAAACACAAGATATTCCAAAAGGGGATAAAGATAGTCATCCGACACGTTTTGTTGTTTATGAGCGGAAATAATTTTTGTAATATGAAGTGGAAGGGGTTATCAGTTGTATTATAATGAGGTAATAGGCACCCTATAAGATCAAGCAAATGGTTGGTGTTCGAGTAGTGGTAATCAGTTAAAGAGGTGATAATGCCCTGGACAAATCAAAATGGTGGTGGCCCGTGGAGTGGCGATAAAAACAGTGGTGAAAAAAAAACACCAGCTAAGAATATCTTTGGTTCTGGTGGCAATCATGGTAGCGAAAATGGTCCTAATCTTAATGATATTTTGCGCAAAGGGCAGGATCAGTTTAAACAATTTGGGAGAAGTAGTCTTTCTGTTTTGTTCCTTCTGCTTATTGCGTTTTTTTGGTTATACCAGTCAATTTATATTGTTCAGCAAAATGAACAAGCGGTAGAGCTGCGCTTTGGCATCCCTAAAGAAGGCATTATTGGTGATGGCTTGCATTTTCATTTTTGGCCAATTGAGACCTATATGAAAGTACCTTTAACGGAAAAAACAATCGCGATTGGTGGAAAGCCTGGTCAAGCGCAACAAAGTGATGGTTTAATGCTTTCGAGTGATCAGAATATCGTTAATGTTAATTTTTCTGTTTACTATCGGATTTCATATCCTAGTCAGTTTTTATTCAATGTGAATGATCAAGAGGGAACTGTCCGCCAAGTTGCTGAGAGTGCAATGCGTGAGGTCATTGGTTCGCGGCCGGTTGATGATGTTTTACGTGACAAGAAAGAAGAAGTTGCTAATGACGTTAGAAAGATTATCCAGTTGACTGTCGATAAATATCAACTTGGTGTCGAAATAAGCCGTGTGTCTATCAGTGAAGCTGCTCCTCCAACAAAGGTTGCTGCTGCGTTTAATTCTGTTCAGCAGGCGGAGCAGGAACGTGGAAGAATGATTGAAGAGGGGAATCGTGTGCGTTTTACGAAAATTGGTTTGGCAAATGGTGAAGCTTCACGCACACGGGAAATCGCAAAAGGTGAAAAGGCACAAATGGTTGAAGAGGCAACAGGGCGTGCTGAACGTTTTCAGGCAATAGCTCGAGAGGCTGCGATTTCACCAGAAGCTGCGCGCTACCGTCTCTATATGGAGACGATGGGGCGGATTCTTTCTTCACCAAATAAGCTGGTTCTTGATCAGGCAAATTCTCCAGCGGTGCCTTATTTACCTTTGAATGAATTGTTGCGTAGCAAGTCATCAGAAAAAGTAAAGGCAACATCAGCGCGTCCTGCGTTACTCTTAGATTCTCGTATTGCTGGAGGAGATTAATTATGCAGCAATCTCGCTTTTTGTTTGTTTTTAGTGCTATAGTGTTTGTTTTGATGATTTTGTGGATGTCCGTTTTTATCGTCTATCCTCGTCAACAAGTAGCAATTAAGCGTTTTGGACAAATTGTTCAGGTAGAATCTAATCCTGGAATCTATTTCAAGGCGCCCTTTATCGATAAGATGATCATTGTTGATAATCGGTTATTGCGTTACGATGTTCCTACACAATCTGTACAGGTTCGTGGTGGTGCGTATTATGAGGTGGATGCGTTCTTTATTTACCGTATTACAGATCCTAAGTTGTTTTTACAGCGCATTGCTTCTGGGCGTCCACAAATTGCGGCACGTGAAAACCTTGCACCACGGTTTATTGACGCTTTGCGTGCTGTTTATGGTAAGCGAGAATTTAAAGCAGC
>NZ_JBHIQG010000029.1:9061-15642 GCF_042196425.1 Bartonella sp. AD328YNZD
TGAGTTTGTCTTGGGGAGCCGAGACAAGCAAGGCATTGCTTTCTATTCCTGATTTAGCTTCTGAGCTTTTGGAAACAGTTGTGAATATTTCCACAGCACAGACTGTTGAAGGAACAGAACAGGATGAAAATACTGCGGTACCCATTATCCCAAAAGATTCATTGTTGGAGGAATATTTTAGTGATTTCTTTACACCTAAAGATGGTCAAAAAGATAGTCAATTTCAAAAGGTGCGTTCTTTAGGGTCTGGTTTTGTGATTGATGCGCAAAAAGGGATTATTGTTACAAATTATCATGTTATCGTTGATGCTGATGATATTGAAGTTAATTTTACGGATGGAACAAAATTAAAGGCAAAGCTTCTTGGAAAGGATAGCAAAACTGATTTGGCTTTGCTTCAAGTCGATGCAGGAAGTAAAAAATTAAAGGCTGTGCGTTTTGGTGATTCAGAAAAGGCACGTATTGGTGATTGGGTTATGGCTATTGGAAATCCTTATGGTTTTGGTGGAAGTGTAACAGTTGGCATTATTTCTGCACGTAACCGTGACCTTAATGCTGGTCCCTATGATAATTTTATTCAAACAGATGCAGCGATTAATCGAGGCAACTCTGGTGGTCCGTTATTTGATAGAAATGGTGAAGTTATTGGCATTAATACAGCAATTGTTTCACCTTCTGGAGGATCTATCGGTATTGGATTTGCTATTCCATCGGATATGGCTCTTTCTGTTATTAATCAATTGCGTGATTTTGGAGAAATAAGGCGTGGTTGGTTGGCTATTCGTATTCAGCCGGTAACAGAGGATATTGCAAAAAGTTTAAAATTGGACAATGCTGTGGGAGCATTGGTGGCTGGTAAAATAGAACAGACGAAAGAAAATAATGTAGATAATAGCCAGTTACAAACTGGAGATATTATTCTTTCCTTTGGTAATTCCAAAATTAAGCATGCACGTGATTTGCCGCGTTTAGTTGCAGAAAGTTCAGAAGGAAAAGTGGTGGACGTTACTGTTTTACGCAATGGGCAAGAAGAAACAGTAAAAGTTAAGCTTGGACGTTTGATTGAAACAGATCCAAATGAAGATACAGAAGAAGTTGATGATAAAAAAAATCAAGATCTGTCGAAAAACGTGACAATGCAATTTATGGGCATGACGTTATCTGAACTGACAGAGGATTTGCGTCATCGTTATTCAATTTCAGATAAACTTCGAGGACTAGTGGTGACAGCTGTTGCACAAAATAGTGCAGCGGATAAAAAGCGTATTCGCGTTGGTGAAGTGATAGTTGATATCAATCAGAGTTCTATCACAACAATTGATGAGGCTAAGAGACGTATTCATAAATTACGTGAAGCTGGACGAAAAAATGCTCTCTTTATTGTTGCGCGTCCAGATGGAGAGTTACGGTTCGTAACGATTTTAATGGATTGATGTTTGAAAAATTATTTTTTGTTTTTTAGCAGCTTTAGTATATGGGGTCTTTTGCAAGTCAGGCATGTGATGTTCAATGTTTCTCAAGCTCATTTCACGATAGAGAGCATGGGGTGTGCAATATAAAATCTATAGGAAATCATTATATCTTTATGCTGGATATAAAGTATAAATTGGTGCCATCATAGTATTTTTCAGTTATCAATATTGTAACAGCCTAGACTTTGAAATGCTGCATAAGAGATATTGGTACACCTTTCTTAAGTCCATTTTTATCTCTGCTTGTGATGCGCAAGTAAATGGTATTGATATGATGCTTTATAAGGCTCTGATTATAAACCGGCGTAGCATGCTATTTTTATAGGAAAAAATAAAGCTATTTGATTGTATAGATTAAACTCAGTATTATTTTCATAAATGATGACAAAGAGTATGTTTTTAATGGCATTAACGGACAGAATTATTATAGCTGTGGTTTGTTATTGAATTATGATAGCAAAAAATGCTTGGAAATTCCTTTGGTGTTGTTATTAAGTCCATTTTTTCTTTTTTATAAGTTTCATAGGATTTTCTTTGTATTAAAGAGAATTTGTGTTCGTATTTTTGTTTGAAGTATTTACTCTATGATCATGGAGAGAAAATACAGTGGCTTTGGGGGTGTCTGCATGTTGCAATAAGTTATTGATTGGGAGAAATTGCTATTCATGACACAGAGAACAGTTACATTAATAGCGGGGCCAACGGCAAGTGGGAAGTCAGAACTTGCCTTGCAAATGGCTAAAGAAAAAAATGCTCTCATTATTAATACTGATTCAATGCAGGTTTATGATGTTTTAAATATTTTAACAGCACGGCCGAGAGAGGCTGATACTGCGATTGTTCCCCATTATCTTTATGGTCATGTGAGTCCTACGTTGAATTACTCAGTAGGGCAATGGTTGTGTGATGTTGAGAAGCTATTGGCTACTTTTTCTTTGAGATCAGTTATTTTTGTTGGCGGAACAGGACTTTATTTTCGTGCTCTTTTGGAAGGGATTGCGGAAATTCCTCATGTTCCAGATGTTGTGCGGCAGAAATGGCGTCTGCTGCTTGATCAAGAAGGACCTGAAAGTCTTTATGGCCAGTTGTTACAGATTGATGCTGATGTTGCTGAAAAAATTTCTTCGCACGATAGACAGCGTATTGTCCGTGCTTTGGAAGTTTATGATGCAACCGGTAAGACGCTCAGTTGGTGGCAGAAACAAAAAACAACACCTATCATTGCGCCGAATTTGACCGAAAAAATTCTTCTCATGCCACCACGTCCTCTGCTTTATGAACGTATTCATAAACGCTTGGATTCTATGATTGAAAGAGGAGCTTTAGAAGAAGTGGTGGCTATGAAAAAACTTAAACTTTCCCCTTCATTACCAGCAATGAAGGCTATTGGTGTACCTGAATTTATGGCTTATTTGGATGGATATAGAAGCTTTGAGAATGCTCTTGAAGCGGTAAAAATACAAACGAGGAGATATGCAAAAAGACAAATGACATGGTTTCGTAATCAATTTGATGAAGAATGGATGCTTACTTTTTGATAAAAGAGTTATAGCTTTGCAAAAAAACTTATCGAAAGATAAAAGATAATTCGTGAAAAAGAAATTTTTTAGAAAATATAATTTTTTATTGACGAATGGTATCAATGGAATTAAAAATCTTTCTACAAGGAATTTTTTATATATTTTATACGTTGGAATAATGGGGGTAATCATACAGTATGTGTTGTGTAATAGGCTCCTTTGGGGGCTTTTTTTATGGGCTCCGTTAGGGGCTTTTTTATTGTCCTATAAAGTAGGTGAGTGGGAAAAATGAGAAATGATCCAAGAAAGCAAGAGAGTGCAGATGGAAAAATAATGTCGGGCGCTGAAATAGTGGTTCAAGCTCTTATAGATCAAGGCGTTGAACATATTTTTGGTTATCCTGGTGGGGCTGTTTTGCCTATTTTTGATGTTCTTTATCACCAAGATACACTCCAGCATATTTTGGTGCGTCATGAACAAGCTGCAGGGCATGCGGCTGAAGGCTATGCACGTAGCACAGGGAAGGTAGGGGTTATGCTTGTGACTTCTGGTCCAGGGGCAACGAATGCTGTTACACCTTTGCAAGATGCTCTTATGGATTCGATACCTCTTATTTGTTTTTCTGGGCAGGTGTCAACAACGGTGATTGGAACAAATGCTTTTCAAGAGGCAGATACAGTTGGAATTACAAAGCCTTGTACGAAGCATAATTGGCTGGTTAAAAATGTCAATGATCTTGCAGCTATTATTCATGAAGCTTTTTCTCTTGCTCAATCAGGTCGTCCTGGGCCGGTTTTGATTGATATTCCTAAGGATGTTCAATTTGCTTCAGGATTTTATAGAGCACCTCAAGTTCAGGAGTCTTTACATTCTTTTCCATCGTTGAAAGGGAATACTAAGGCTATTGAATCTGCCGTTTCTCTTTTAGTTGAGGCAAAACGCCCTATTATTTATTCTGGTGGTGGTGTTATTTCATCAGGGATGAAAGCTATACAGCTTTTACGTAATTTGGTTCAATTGGGGGATTTTCCGATTACTTCAACATTAATGGGACTTGGTGCTTATCCTGCTTCCGGTAAAAATTGGCTTGGAATGCTTGGAATGCATGGAACCTATGAGGCTAATATGGCCATGCATGATTGTGATGTTATGTTAGCTGTTGGAGCACGATTTGATGATCGTATCACAGGGCGCCTTGATGCATTTGCACCTCATGCGCGTATTATTCATATTGATATTGACCCTTCTTCTATCAATAAAATTGTAAAAGCAGAAGTTCCAATTATTGGTGATGTGGCTTGTGTTTTAGGAGATATGACGCAACTCTTAAAGATACAACAACCAGCGTTTAACAGTGAAGTCCGTGAGGCGTGGTGGACGCAAATTAACCGTTGGAAAGCTCGTAATTCATTGGCATATGCGGAGAAAAAAGATGTCATTATGCCGCAATATGCTCTTGAACGACTTTATGCTCTTACCAAAGATGCGAATGCTTATATTACAACGGATGTCGGGCAGCATCAGATGTGGGCAGCGCAGTATTATCATTTTGATGAACCAAAACACTGGATGACTTCTGGTGGTCTTGGAACGATGGGGTATGGTTTACCTGCTGCTATAGGTGTTCAAATAGCGCATCCTAATGCGCTTGTTGTATGTATTTCTGGTGATGCCTCCATTCAGATGAATATTCAAGAGCTTGCAACAGCTATTCAGCATGACACACCGGTGAAAATTTTCATTTTAAATAATCAGTATATGGGAATGGTCCGCCAGTGGCAGCAATTGCTGCATGGTAATCGTCTTTCTCATTCTTATACGGAATCTATGCCTGACTTTGTGAAATTGGCACAAGCTTATGGAGCGGTAGGGATTCATTGTTCAAAACCCGATGAACTTGATGATAAAATTCAGCAGATGATTGATTGTGATAAGCCTGTTCTTTTTGATTGTCGTGTTTATCATTTAGAAAACTGTTTTCCTATGATCCCATCGGGATGTGCCCATAATGAGATGTTATTACCCGATGAAGCAAGCGAAGAAGCTATTGCAAATGCTATTTCTTCCGAGGGAAAGATTCTTGTATAAAATGAATATGTTAACAAAATGGTGAAGGATGGTGATGATGAAGTCTTTGGAGGCTTCATCTCTGTCTCTTCTTTGTGGAGAGTTTCTATTATTCTTAGAACTCATTTTATTATTTTCATTCTGTGTTTAAAGACATAGGGTGTATTATTATTTGTTTATCTAAAAAATGTTATAAGTCGTGTGCCAAATTATGTTTGAATTTATTTGTACGCGATGTTTGTTTTTTTTAAATTCATATGTTCACATTAATAGCTATATCGTTGCATTTTTTAGATAATACATTGAATTATCTGTTATAAATTAAT
The DNA here is from genome assembly GCF_042196425.1 of Bartonella sp. AD328YNZD. Taxonomy (NCBI): domain Bacteria; kingdom Pseudomonadati; phylum Pseudomonadota; class Alphaproteobacteria; order Hyphomicrobiales; family Bartonellaceae; genus Bartonella; species Bartonella sp. AD328YNZD. The sequence goes on from NZ_JBHIQG010000029.1 coordinate 14,447, forward strand.
TATGTTGTCTCATATATGAAAGATTTCATCGTGCAAGAAAAAAAGCCACCATGCTTGAAGGGTGCAACCATGCAAACCGTCATACTTGTGAAAACAATAGAAAAGTTTGTCACTATGTTTTGGTTTTGCATTATGAAACTACTCCAAATAGCTCTTTCAAGGGCTTGATAGGAAAATCCCCCTAGAGGCTTGAAAGGAATGGCGAAAATAACAAAAAGCGAATGCAGCCATAGAAAATCAATTGGCCACCATAGCTTATAATTAGCTAGTAACCTCACCTGATTATGCGGGAGAAATCTATACATATGAGATGTATCGTCAATATATATAAACCAGAATAATACTCACCATTATATCATTATCAGGACATTAACATTGAAAATTAAATACTCTTTCTTTTATTTGTTCTACATATCTATGATTCCATAAATCTGCAGACCAAACACTCTTTGAATCTATCGCATTGGATTTTCATAACTATCAAATGATCCAAAAAATTTATCTCTAGAGTGTAGAGCCATTCTATTATCAATGTATAATAATCTTCCCTGTTGTACATCAATTCCAAAAGATACAGCCTTAAAATGATCTGAAGCTTCCTTGGCTTTTTTTGACTGTGGCTCTAACATGCCTGGATAAAAAACAGCGCTGATATTTGGGAATTCACCGTCCCCTTGAACGAGGGGCACTTTACTTGTAGAGGTTACTCCATTTCTTCTCCATCTATAGGGAACATTAATTATATATAAATTATCCCTTAAGTTCCTCAAATCCTCCTCACTTAAAAGTTTTAAAGCGAGACGTGCATCAGATATTCTAGTCAATGTGCCATTAACATCATTGCGAACACCAGATAAAAGTATCCCTTTAGGAGATAAATTTAAACCTGTTATAAATTTTAGCGCAGCATTTTCTATATGAAAATCTAACTCAACTTCAGATCCTAATCCTGTATAATCTTTTTTATTATCTTCTAAAGGAACTAGGTTATTTACTATATGTTCGCCTTCAAACTTAATTGCATAAGGCTCTCCAATCAATAAAGAAAACATCATAATTAAATTTTCGCTAATATAGCCACTTTTACAAGACGCATCTAAATTATAAGGATTAGGTGACGTATTAATTTGTCTATCAATTGGAAGATTTTCAAAGATTAAATATGGTTTAGGGGTAATAGATACCTTTTGATTCAT
>NZ_JBHIQG010000030.1:0-15581 GCF_042196425.1 Bartonella sp. AD328YNZD
AGATGAGCATCGGTGGAGAATTTTTGCATAAGAGCATTTAAATCAAAAGTCTTGACACTTTCACTTCCTTCTCCACGGGCAAAGGCAAGATAATCTTCTAACATATTTTGCATATCACTTACATCTTGCTCAAGCGGTTTAATATCAAAGCCAGTATTTGCTAATGCTAACTGAAGTTTAAAACGTGTAAGAATGGTTCTTAAATCATGACTTACTCCTGAGAGCATCATGGTGCGTTGTTCTATTTGGCGTTCAATACGTTCTCGCATACGTAAAAAAGCGATGCCTGCACGACGGACTTCATCAGCTCCTTGTGGTTGAAATCCTTTTGGTAAGGGACGACCTCGCCCAAAGCTTTCAGCCGCTTCAGCGAGTTGTTGAATTGGTTTTATTTGGTTGCGTAAGAAATAAATTGCTATCAACAACAAAACAAGAGCTGTTCCTACCATCCAGCTTAAAAAAATAGAGGTATTGGAAGCATAGGCTTGGCTGCGCGGAGCGAAGACACGCAAGATGTTGTGACCAAGGTGGATACGGATTTCAACAAGATCAGAATCTCCTACGGTATCGATCCAGAAGGGACGGTTAATTTGTCGGGTGATTTCTTCGCTTAAAAAATAATCAAGAATTGCAAAAAATGGCTTAGGTCCCGGTGGGGGTAAGGGGGCAGGAGAGAGAATAGAAATGTTTAATCCCATACGTTGTTGTGCAATACGCTTGATATCTTCATAGTTATCTTGTTGTGGATATGTTTCAATAATATCAATAATGGCTGAAATATCATGCACGACAGCAGTTGAAAGACGCTCGGTTACCATTTGCCAATGACGTTCCATAAAGACGTAAGCAATAACCGTTTGCAGAAGCACCATGGGAGCAATAATAATGATCAAAGAACGAGCATAAAGCCGTTTAGGCATTTTTTTCGTTAGCCATCGAAAAAAAAATCTTAAAGGTTTGAACATTCTTGTGCCTATTCAATTGAGAGTTTATACCCTATTCCTCGCACAGTTTGGAGCCATATAGGAAGTGCTGGATTTTTTTCGATCTTACGGCGAAGGCGGTTGATTTGTACATCAATGGCACGTTCACTTATATTGCTGTCATCGGTCGCGAATTTATGGCGCGGAATTGTATCGCCTGCATTTTCGGCAAAAATGATCATCATTTCTTGTTCTTTATCGGTTAATTTAATAATTTCTCCTCTTTTTTTGAGTTCGCGCCGTGAAATTGAAAATATATAAGGACCAAAAATGATTTGCTCAATTTTAGGTTGGCTAAGGGGAAAACCACGTCGTAAAATGGCGTTGATGCGAAGGAGAAGTTCACGAGGGTCAAACGGCTTAGCCAGATAATCATCTGCCCCTGCTTCTAATCCACGGATACGATTGTCTATTTCTGATAAAGCTGTTAACATGAAGATAGGGACATCTTTTGTTTGACGGAGTGAATGAGTGAGATCAATACCGTTTTCGCCAGGCATCATGACATCAACAATAAGAAGATCAAAATCTAAACTTGCTAACAGTCGTCTTGCTTCATTCGCATTGGCTGAAACTGAAACACGAAATCCATTTTTAATGAGAAACTGAAATAAAAGATTGCGAATACGCGTATCGTCATCAATCACAAGAAGGTGAGGGGCATCGTCACACAAAACTTGAACGTGATTGCTCATTCTTAAAAAAAACCTTGATAAAAATTTAGTTTACACAAAGTGCAAGTTTACATAAGTTGTATAAAGCTGTCGAGCAGCACCTTTACCTTAAAGGAGAGAAAGTTTTATTTATAAATTGAAAAAAGTTATTTTTGAAAAGGATATGATGGGTAGTCTTAATATACATATTATTCCAGTTACGACATTCCAACAAAATTGCACTTTGCTTTTTGATAGTGAATGTAAAACGGGGGTTCTCGTTGATCCTGGTGGTGATTGGCCGCGGATTCAAGACGTAATCGAAAAGAATGGTGTTATCGTTGAGGCTATTTGGATAACACATGGTCATTTTGATCATGTAGGAGCAGCAATGCAAGTGAAAGAAGCGCTTAATGTAAAAATTATCGGTTCACATCGCGATGATAAGCCTGTGATGGATGCCGTGAGCGAAAGCGCAAAAAATTATGGCATCACTGATGCTTGCATTTGTATTCCTGATCGATGGTTAGAAGATGGTGAGTGCGTTCATTTTGCTGGACATGTGTTTAAGGTTTTTCATACACCAGGGCATTCTCCTGGTCATGTTATTTATTTCAATGAAAAAGAGCGCTTAGCCCTCTTGGGTGATGTTCTTTTTCGTGGCTCTATTGGACGTACGGACTTCCCCTTCTGTTCCCATGAAAAATTGATGCAATCTCTTAGAGAAAAAGTTTTACCTTTAGGCAACGATGTTCGTTTCATCTGTGGGCATGGTCCCAAAAGTAGCATAGGCTATGAGCGCCAAAATAATCCTTTTCTTCAAGATTTTAATATATGAGCAAACAAAAAAAACGCTTTGAAGCGTTTTTTTGCCATTTAAAACTTTTTAGTAGGGCAGAACAGAAGTTAATTTATTGGGGCATAACAAAGGTGTTCGACGCCTTTACGGTCTCGGAAAGTTCCTGTTTTAGGGTTGAAGGAACGGTATTTTTTCTTGCAATAGTTAAGCCAATCAGATTCTAATGATTGTTGTACTGGCTCATATTCCACCGTTTGCGGAGCTTCATAAATTATCTGTTCTTGTGGAACCTGTTGATATACAATTTGATGCTGTGGTGCGGTTTGATAAACAACTTGTGGCTGTTCTGGTTTTTTAAAAATTTTGCCGAGAAGTGCACCTGCTGCAAGAGCAAGAATGCCCATTGCTAAAGCTTCTCCTGAGTTATTTATATTAATACTACTGTGTTTTGTCTTTTTGCGCTCGACATAATGATATGTCTTGTGTTCAACATGATGGTGTTGTTGTGCTCCCCATTTATGGCTAACATAATGACGCTTGTGGGGATTATCAAAAGAGTGATGTTCACTATGAGAAAAATGGGAGCTAAAATTGTGAGACGGTAAACCAGCCTCCCTTCTCATATCATAGTTATGATACCATGCCATATCCGCAAGCGTTGGATCTAATGGCATCAAAACGGTTACAGTAGACATTGCTGATAATACCGCTAACCTGATCACTTTTTTCATAATGATGCTCCTTGTGTCAATTCGTATTTTTCACATCCTACACGTTTCAAACTGAATAGAGACTGAACAATTTTGGACTTTATTGTGACAAAAAAATAAAAATTCATTTAGTTAAAACTATTATCAATACAATAAAATAAAATCATGACAGAATTTTGATTTCAATTAATGTACTCTTCTTAAGCTTAATTAAGCAGCTTGTATTTAGAGCACCAGATTTTTTACTATTGGTTATAAATTATTTATTGATGAGTACTTTTTTATTGCTTGATACAATATGAATTGAACAATAGGTGTATGAATAAAAGTTATCGTTTTTTATTATAGGCTTATGGTGCTAAGATAGAACCTTATTTCACCTTATTTGTGTGATTGAATACAGTCCTGTTTCACTACTCTCTTGTGAGGCTAAATATTGAGTTCGATATCATATTATAACTGTATAAATATAATATATTGCGGGAACTTTTTTTGATATATGGGAAACATTCTTGTTGGGATATGGCTGTTAGTTTGACAGTATTGGCATGACAAAATGCATTTGACACAAGATTGCTGATGAGACGCGTGAAGGCACGTGGGCGTGCCTGTATTTGTGTAGGGCTTTCAATGGTGTAGGAAAATTGACGTTTGTGAAGATGTGCATCGGTAGAGAATTTTTGCATAAGAGCATTTAAATCAAAAGTTTTAACACACTCACTTTCTTCACTACGGGCAAAAGAAAGGTAATCTTCTAACATGTTTTGCATGTCGCTCACATTTTGCTCAAGCGGCTTGATATCAAAGTCAGTATTTGCTAATGTTAGCTGAAGTTTAAAACGGGTGAGAATGGTTCTTAAATCATGGCTTACATCCGCAAGCATCATGGGGCGTTGTTCGATATATTTAGAAGATGGTGAGTGTGTGTATTTTGCTGGACATGAGTTTAGGGTTTTGCATACACTGGGGCATTCCCTTGGTCATGTTATTTATTTCAATGAGAAAGAGCGCTTAGCCTTCTTGGGTGTTGTTCTCTTTCGTGGTTCTATTGGACGTACGGACTTCCCCTTCTGTTCTTATGAAAAATTGATGAAATCCCTTCGAGAAAAAGTTTTACCCTTAGGCGATGATGTTTGTTTTATCTGTGGGCATGATCCCAAAAGTAGTATAGACTATGAGCGCCAAAATAATACTTTTCTTCAAGATTTTAATATATGAGAAAACAAAAAAACGCTTTGAAGCGTTTTTTTTGCCATTTAAAACTTTTTTAGTAGGACGCAACAGAAGTTAATTTATTGGGGCATAACAAATGTGTTCCAAACCATTACGGTCTCGAAAGGTCCCTGTTTTAGGGTTAAAGGAACGGTATTTTTTCTTGCAATAGTTAAGCCAATCAGATTCTAATGATTGCTGGAATGGCTCATATGCCACCGTTTGCTGCACTTGATAAACCCTTTGATTTTGTGGAACTTTTTGATAAATTACCTGACTTTGTGGTACTATTTGATAAACCACTTGTGGCTGTTCTGGTTTTTTTAAAATTGTACCAAGAATTGTACCTGTTGCAAGACCAAGAATGCCCACCGCTAAAGCATCTCCTGAGTTGTCTATATGAATATTACTGTGTTTTGTCTTTTTGCGCTCGACGTAATGATATGTTTTGTTTTCAACATGATGATAATGGTGGTGGTGGTGATGATGGTGTTGTTGTTGTTGTTCCGTCTTACTATGTTTGGCTACAGACCTTTCATGTTTGGCTTTAAATCTTCTCTTGTTGTCATCAGAACTCTTGTGGAAATCATCAACAAACTTTTGGAAATCATCAGAAAAAAAGCCACGTTTTTTATCAGAACAATGGGAGTGAGAAAAACCGCAAGGCAGAATATCAGCTCTCTTCCTTATTTCCCTTATCGCATCATCTGTTTCTTTACGCATCTTCCTCATCATATCATCTATTTCTCTCGAGATAGAGTCACTACGATTCCATGCCATATCCGCAAGCGTTGCATTTAGCGGCATCAAAATGGTCACAGTTGACATTGCTGATAATACCGCTAACCTGATCACTTTTTTCATAATGATGCTCCTTGTGTTAATTCGTATTTTTCACATCCTACACGTTTCAAACTGAATAGAGCCTGAACAATTTTGGACTTTATTGTGACAAAACAAATAAATAAGCCATTTAGTAAAAGCTATCATAGATACTGACAAAATTTTGATTTCAATTTAATGTATTTAATTGATAAGATTGTATTGGTAGTAGATGATTTTTACTATGTTGTATAAAGTATTTATTTGGGAATAATTTGTTCCTATCAATTAATTTAATGTAATTTAATAACTATTTTATAAATAAAGCCTATAGTTTTATTACTATATAATTATGATTAATATTAAATTATATATTATAGTATAATTGTATAAATATAATATATTTGTAGTAATATTTTGTTTCATGGAAGATATTTTTTAAAATTTGTCTGCATTTATTTATATTTTAGAAGTTTTTACAGTTTTAAAGATTTTTATAATAAGGTTGAACAAGAAAGATTTTTTGAAAAGTCAATAATTTTAGGCATTTTTTGTAAAATATCCTCTCTTATGTTGTCTTAGAAAAATTGGAATATTTTTAATATTTGCTGTTATCTATTTTTAGGGCAATACTGTTTACTCTTCATCGATAGTCAGTTTTTTAGAAGAGCTAAAGATTAGTTTTGGCGGTGTGAAATTTCTTGCTCCTTCATTGATTGCGTTTTTTTCGTTTTATTGTTGCTTGATTAGGAGTGTTTTTACGAGATTTTCCTTTTTGATTTTCCAAAATACCAGTGTCCATGGTTGGTCCCATGTGTGCAAGGTCTGGTTTGGAGAAAAGACTTGGTTGTAACACGGGCTCTTGGGGGGATTGTTCTCTATGATGTGTTAAGGGATTCTCCGCGAGTTCTAGTTCTATCTTTTGTAATTGTTTGATTTCATCGCGAAGGCGTGCTGCTTCTTCAAAATTAAGATCAGCAGCTGCTTCATGCATTAATTTTTCGAGGTGTTTAATATGAGATGCTAAATTGTTGCCAACCATATTTTTTTTCTCGATGACATCAGGGATATTTGTACGAATATGGTTGTTTTCATAACCTGAATTGAGAATATCTCCGATATTTTTTTTGATACTTTTCGGTGTGATATGGTGTTCTTCATTATAGGCTATTTGTTTTTGTCGACGTCTTTGTGTCTCTTGTAAGGCTCGTTTTATGGAACCAGTGATCGTATCTGCATAGAGGATAACACGGCCATCTACGTTACGTGCAGCACGTCCGATTGTTTGTATGAGGGAAGTTTCAGAGCGCAAAAAGCCCTCTTTATCGGCATCTAGAATGGCAACAAAACCACATTCTGGAATATCTAAGCCTTCTCGGAGCAAGTTGATACCGATGAGGACATCAAAGGTGCCAAGCCGAAGATCGCGTAGAATTTCAATGCGTTCTAATGTATCAATGTCGGAATGCATATAGCGTACACGAATACCTTGTTCGTGGAGATATTCAGTTAAGTTTTCGGCCATACGCTTTGTGAGAACTGTCACCAATGTACGGTAGCCCTTTTGAATTGTTTTCCGAATTTCATTCACAACATCATCGACTTGAGTGCGTGCTGGACGAATTTCTGTTTCTGGATCGACAAGCCCTGTTGGGCGAATGATTTGTTCAGCAAAAATACCATGGGATTGTTCTATTTCCCAGCGTCCAGGTGTTGCGGAGACAGCAATTGTTTGTGGGCGCATGGCATCCCATTCTTCAAAGCGCAAAGGACGGTTGTCCATACAGGAAGGGAGGCGAAAACCATATTCTGCTAAAGTTGCTTTTCTGCGAAAATCACCTCGGTACATACCACCAATTTGGGGAATGGTTACATGGCTTTCATCGATAAAAACAAGAGAATTGAGTGGAATATATTCGAATAAAGTTGGGGGTGGTTCACCGGGATTTCGTCCTGTTAAATAACGTGAATAATTTTCAATTCCTGGACATGAACCGGTGGTTTCCAACATTTCCAAATCAAAAACTGTACGTTGTTCTAAACGTTGTGCTTCTAAAAGACGCCCAGCTTCGTTCAACTCATCGAGGCGTTGAACGAGTTCCATTTTGATAGATTTCATCGCTTGGTTAAGTGTTGGGCGTGGTATTACGTAGTGTGAGTTGGCATAAATTTTAATTGATTGAAGATCGCCTGTTTTTTGTCCGGTGAGAGGATCAAATTCCGTAATTGTTTCCACTTCATCGCCAAAGAGCGAAATACGCCAAGCACGATCTTCGAGGTGGGCAGGGAAAATTTCGATTGTATCTCCTCGTACACGAAAGGAACCACGAACGAAGTTGATATCTTGTCGATAATACTGTTGAGAGACTAAATCAGCCAAGAGTTTTCGTTGATTGAGTTTGTCCCCTTTTTCTATTTCGAAGGTCATGGCCGTATAGGTTTCTACGGAACCAATTCCGTAGATGCAGGAGACAGATGCGACGATAATAACATCATCACGCTCTAAGACGGCGCGTGTTGCAGCATGACGCATCCGGTCGATTTGTTCATTAATAGAGGACTCTTTTTCAATATAAGTGTCAGAGCGTGCAACATAGGCTTCTGGTTGATAATAGTCATAATAAGAAACAAAATATTCGACAGCATTGTGAGGAAAAAAGCTTTTAAATTCTCCATAAAGCTGTGCCGCTAAAGTTTTATTTGGAGCTAAAATCAGAGCTGGACGCTGTGTTTTTTCAATGATATTGGCCATTGTATAGGTTTTTCCTGAGCCGGTAACACCCAAAAGCACTTGTGTACGTTCATCTTTTTGAATTCCCTCAACCAGAGTTTTAATGGCTTGAGGTTGATCTCCCGCTGGTTTAAAAGATGTTTCGAGTTGAAATGGAATACCACCTTCAGATTTTTCAGGACGAATAGGGCGGTGAGGTGTCCATAATGCACCATTCTTAAAAAGAGGATTACCTGAAGCAATGAGAGCAGAAAGAGCTTCTACTGTTGCAGTAACACCATTTTTCATTGTTGTATCCTTTGATAGAAGCGTGCTGGTGATTTTAAAGAAAATACTAATTTTTACAATTTCATTACAACAACAGCAAAACATTATTGAACAGATTTGTTTTGGTTTATTGGAGCTTTCATTAGGATCTTGATCAAGTTTTTTCTATGAGACAAATTCTTCGAAGTATTTCTTTGGAGGGAGCATATTTGTGGTTGTTCATAGACACTATTGCATTTTTTCCATGATGATATTCAAGAGGGCATAAGTTATTATGGCTGTTATGGAGAATAATCGGTACGTTTGGGCACTAAAGGCATTGTGTATGTGTGATAAAGATCATTTCCATCTTTAAATGAAAGATAACGAGATGACACCCAACCCATTTGAGCGTTATATCGGATATGGCACCAGTTTCCTTCACAGTTTTTGACAAAGACCAATTCCCCCGCAGAGATTAAGCCACAAAGCGCATACTGAGTGCTGGGACCTGTTCTAAAATTAAGATTTCTCGTAACAAAAGCATCTGCTGCCTCTGATATTGTTGTGGCTAAAAAGAAAGGAACAAACATAAAAAAAATTATGATTTTTTTCATTTTACTGCAAAGAACTTCTTTAGTAATTTTCTATCCTTCTCTCTTCGTATCACATATGATTTCTTTTGCCAGACTATGATAAAACAGAAAAAAATACAATTCTTTCTTCTTTAGGAGACTCAGCAGTAGAGTGAATTTTAATATTTTAAACACCAAAATGAGATGTTTTAAACACTATTGGTGCATGTTTTGTTCCCTTTATTTATTTTTATATGGAAAACAGAGAGACTGTACTATATAATGAAAAAGATCGTAGTTTTCGGATTCCAAAAGTAATTTTGGAAGCCGTTTTTTGTATTTTTATTAAACTTTCCGTGTAATAGAAAGGGACGGATTATGGAAAAAGTTCCGATGACTACAGCTGGTTTTGAAAGTCTTAAAGAAGAGTTGCGTTGGCGTCAACAACAGGAGCGTCCGCGGATTATTGAAGCAATTTCTGAGGCGCGAGCACATGGTGATTTGTCAGAAAATGCCGAGTATCATGCAGCTAAAGAAGCGCAAAGTCTTAATGAGGGGCGTATAAATGAGCTTGAAGATTATATCGCACGAGCAGAAGTGATAGATGTCTCGCGTCTTTCAGGTGACAAAATAAAATTTGGCGCAACCATTAAACTCTTGGATGAGGATACTGAAGAAAAAAAAGTGTATCAGATTGTAGGGGATCAAGAAGCTGATGTAAAAATTGGTAAAATCTCTATTTCTTCGCCTATCGCACGTGCACTTATTGGCAAGCAAGAAGGTGATGTGATTGAGGTGAATGCACCAGGTGGTGCGCATAATTATGAGATCATTAAGGTTCAGTACATCTAAATAACATATGGATTATTATGCGTATCTCTTTGGAAGAAACTGAGGTTATTGCGCCTCATTTAAAAAAGCGTTTGTCGGGAGTGACATCTACGATTATTCAGCTTATTCCACTACAGCGCGAACAGGGGGTGCGTATATCTACTTTGGGATTTGGATTACCACAAAACTTGCCTGCTCTTACCTTTAGGGACCTTTTCGGACTTTGGAAAAGTCCGAAAGGGAAATCATTTCGTATTTGGCATGCACGACGCAATATTGAGATGCTTTGTGGGATCTTTTTACGCGATATCTTGCGAATGAAGCTGAGGCTTATATTCACATCGGCTTCACAACGCCATCATAAGCCTTTTACCAAATGGTTGATTCGCCGTATGGATAGAGTTATTGCTACCAGTACGCATACGGGTGCTTATCTAGAAGTGCCTCACAAGGTTATTATGCATGGGGTGGATGTAAGGCGTTTTACGCCACCACAGACTCTTAATGATTACTTTTCTTCAACAGGATTTCCAGGAAAATATGCGGTAGGATGTTTTGGACGTGTGCGTAGCTCAAAGGGAACAGATTTATTTGTTGATGCTATGATAGCATTATTGCCCCACTATCCTGAGTGGACAGCACTTATTGCTGGTCGTACGACAGAACAACATTATCATTTTGAAAAAGAATTACGCCAAAAGATTGCTAAGGCTGATCTGAATGATCGCATTATTTTTCTTGGTGAGATTCTGGATACACCTTTATGGTATCGTCGTTTATCACTTTATGTGGCACCTTCTCGTACAGAAGGTTTCGGTTTAACACCATTAGAGGCAATGGCATCACAGGTTGCGGTTGTAACGAGTGATGCGGGAGCTTATAAAGAGTTGGTAGTAGCAGAAACAGGAACGGTTGTAAAAGCAGGAGATGGTTCGGCTTTAACGGCAGCGATTGAACTTTATTTTTCTGATGTAGAAAAAACATTAGCAGCCGGAAAGAAAGCTTTAACCCATGTTCGTACTCACTTTCCTTTGGAAAAGGAGGCAATTGAGATTGGAAGTATTTACAAAGAACTGTTTGCGGAAAAAATACTTTAAAATATATTATATCAAAAATCTTCTTGAGGAATGATAAAAAGTGTTTCCTTTAAAGGTTTTTTATGATCATCAAGAAAACATCTCAATTATATAAGTGTTATTTCAAAAAATTTATCATGTCTTTCATATAACGCTATAAGAAGTTCTCAAAGTTTGGGATCAAAGATTAAAAAATCTATAGGTTTGAGAGCGATATATGGCTTATGACAAAGCATACGAGGAGAGAGAAGAATTATTTTAATTCCAGCAATATTTTAGAATGAGAAAATAATACTTTAACTTTTAAAGTCTAGAGATTTATGCACTATCTTAACGCTGTCATGCTAATATTATTACGTTTTGTAAGACTTAAATATAGAGCAAAAAAATTCTTATCTTAAATGAGAGAAAATTTTTGAGGTTTTCTCTAGTATTTTCATGGATAAAATAGTTGTACATATTTTCGGGTAGTAGAAATTCATAAACAAAATGTGCTTTGATTAATATATTGATATCATATAAATAATTTATCTTTGCAATTTGAATAAGAACTTTCAATATCGTATGATTCTTCCATGTCAAATCTGTTTATAGTAAATCAATAAAAACTATACATTTGCACGTCACAATTGGAAGAGAGCATGTGGCGGATAAAAACTATTTAAGAAAGGTGTAAAGAGATTTCTTATAAATTGTCTGAAATGCAGTCTGTTGCACATTAACAGCAGAAAAATAATATGATGGTGCTAATTGTATCTTATGTTGTGGTTTCGGTATGCACTTTATTATTTAAGTAAAAATGATGGGACCAATTAGATCTTATACCTTTCATAAGAATTGTTGTGAAATGAATAAGATGAGTATTGTGAGATGTTTTTTAACAAGCTCGTAAATTTGTAATAGAATGCATTCTATTTTCCATAAAGATGTTGTTCTATTAAAGAGAAAAAACACTTTTATCAGCAAATATTCATATTTTTGCATGAGGGATTATTCGTAAAAGAATGTTCTATGCGTCCACTTTATTTGATAAAGAAGATCAATAAAGTGAAGTTTTATATGTTATGGCTTTGAGAGTATTGGTATTTGATTGTTTTTGTTGAATTATTTTTATATCATTGATATGATGTTTTGTATGAAATTTTAGGAAATCTTCAGTAGATTGGGTGAGGGGTGAATATTATGACGCATACTGTTCTCGCCTTTTTATCTTGTAAATTTTTTATCATGGTAGCATAAAATACTCTATGCATTAGAATTGTTCACGCCAGAAAGCGGGAATAAAAAGGACGAATATTGTTATGATTTCAAGGCGTCCAGCTAACATTAGAAAACTTAAAATCCATAAAGCATTATCATTGATTGTAGAGAAATTACCTGCAGGGCCAATGATATCTCCAAAGCCTGGACCAACATTTGAAAGTGCGGTTAAGACACCTGTAAAGGAAGAGGTAAAGTCAAGACCGGTTGTAAGCAAAAGTGCAGTGCCGATAACAAGGCAGAACATATAAAGACATACAAAAAATAAAACGGCTTGAGCAACATCGTTTGATATATTTGAGTGATCATAGCGAGCTTTTACGACAACATTAGGAGAAAGAAGTTTTTGTATATTTGTTTGTGTAATACGCCAAAGAATAATAAGGCGATTGATTTTCATACCACCAGAAGTAGAACCAGCACACCCACCTGTAAAAGAAACAATAAAGAAAATTCCAAGCGCAAAGGGGCCCCAAAGTTGATAATCTTCAGCACTGTAACCTGTGGTACTAATAATGGATGAAAGGTGAAAAATGGCATCAAGAAAAACCAAATGGAAAGCGCGATGATCATGAAACCGTAGCCACACTGCTAAAGCAAAGCTGAAAAGGAGAACGATATGGAGAAAAACAATTACTTGTGGATCAAGGAAGCGTTTGGAGTGTCCAGGAAGAACTAATTTAACATAAAGGACGAAGGGTAAAGCAGAAAGCAACATGAAGATTGTTGAGATAATTAAGATAGCTGGTGTATTAGAAAAATAGCCAAAAGAAGCATCGTGAGTCGAAAAACCAGCAGTTGCTACTGTACTCATTGCATGGTTAATGGCATCAAATAAATTCATGCCTGCAGCAAAATAAGAAAGCATACAAGCCAATGTGAGACCAACATAAGCTATGATAATTCCATTAGCAATTTGGTTGATGCGAGGCAATATTTTTTCAGATTTATCAGATGATTCCATATGAAAAAGTCGTACTCCCCCCACACGCAGTGAAGGCAAAATCAAGAGGGCTAAACCGATAAAACCGATGCCTCCAATCCAGCATATGATAGAACGCCATAACAAAATACTTCGCGACAAATTATCAAGACCCGAAAGGACTGTAGAGCCTGTTGTTGTAATTCCAGAGACAGATTCAAAGATGGCACCTGCTAGAGAAATGGGTAGAGGGGAAAGATAAAGAGGTAAGGCACCCACGATGCTTCCTGTGAGCCAAAGACAAACAGTGAGCATAAAACCAAGGCGTGCTGAAAAACGACAAGTAGCCCCCTTAGTTGCTAAAAGAATCAGCGTTGCTAACATGGTGGTTATGGCACAAGAATAGAGAAAGCTTATCCAATTACGATTGTTGTCGTGCAAATCCACAAAAATTGGCAAAAGCATTGCTCCTCCCATGATTAAGGCAAAACGTGCACAGACATTGATAATAAATTGAAAAATGATCGTTCCCTATCTTTGTATCTCTTTTTATTATGGTTTTGTGCTCATAAGAAGTTACATTTTTCTCTTTATAGGATAAGGATTAATTCTTAACATTAGCGCGCCTTGATGAATTAGTAATCAGACCTTTTCATAAAACTTGAAAAGAAGTATACATAACATAATTAGGGCTCTTGAAAAATATTTTTTTAAAAGGCTGCATTCCGTTATCATTTATAGAATAATTAATTTATAATAAAGTGAAGGGGATTTAATGGTACAATCTCATATTCGTCTGCTGATTATTGGCTCAGGTCCGGCTGGTTATACAGCGGCGATCTATGCAGCAAGAGCAATGCTTAAGCCGGTTTTGGTGACGGGCTTGCAGCAGGGTGGGCAATTAACAATTACAACTGATGTTGAGAATTATCCAGGTTTTGCAGATCCCATTCAAGGACCATGGTTGATGGAGCAAATGGCAAAACAAGCTGAGAATATGGGGACAAAAATTGTCTATGATACAATTATAAAGGCTGATTTGTTGAAGTATCCTTTTGTTTTATATGGGGATTCAGGAACACAATATTCTTGTGATGCACTGATTATTGCAACAGGAGCTCAAGCGCGCTGGCTTGGTTTAGAAAGTGAACAGACCTTTATGGGCGGAGGTGTTTCCGCTTGTGCGACATGTGATGGCTTTTTTTATCGTGATAAGGACGTTATTGTCGTGGGAGGAGGAAATACGGCTGTTGAAGAAGCACTTTATTTATCGCATTTGGCTAAAAGTGTAAGCGTGGTTCACAGGCGGGGGCAGTTTCGGGCAGAAAAAATTTTGCAAGATAGGTTGCTAGCTTGTAATAATGTACGTGTTCTTTGGGATCATGTGGTCGAAGAAATTTTGGGGCTACCCGCTCAAGATTCAATGGGCGCTGTTGTAACAGGGGCACGTCTGAAAAATGTTAAGACAGGTCACGAGATGAAAGTGAATGCAGAGGGCATATTTATTGCCATTGGGCATGATCCTGCTGTTTCTCTGTTTGAAGGACAGCTGAAACAAAAACAAAGTGGCTATTTATGGACAGCACCGGACTCAACAGCAACAAGCATTGCTGGTGTTTTTGCTGCTGGGGATGTGACAGATGAAACATTCCGCCAAGCTGTAACAGCTGCGGGAAGAGGATGTATGGCAGCGTTGGAAGCAGAACGGTTTTTGGATATACTCAAGCGTTAGTCACCCATTGAGAACATAGAGAATATAGAGGTAAAATTAATTGTGGCGCCACCGTTGGATTGGGATAAGTTAAGGGTTTTTCACGCTGCAGCAGAAGCGGGATCTTTTACGCATGCTGCTCAAAAACTTCATTTATCTCAATCAGCCGTTTCACGACAGGTTTCGGCTTTAGAACAAGAGGTTGGGGTATCCTTATTTCAACGTCATGCGCGTGGTTTGATTCTTACAGAACAAGGAGAAACTCTTTATCGTACAGCTCATGATGTTTTGATGAAGCTTGAAAGTGTGCGTTTGCAATTAAGTGAAAGCTATGCAAAACCAACGGGGCACTTGCGTGTGACCTCGACCTTTGGAATGGGGGCAGGGTGGATTGCAGAGCGTATGCCAGAATTTCTTAGTCTTTATCCTGATATGCAGGTTCAGCTTTTGCTTTCTGATGAAGAGCTTGATTTGACAATGTGTCATGCGGATTGTGCTGTTCGCTTACATCAACCCAAACAACCTGATCTTATACAAAGAAAACTCTTTACAATTCATATGCATGTTTATGCTTCGGAAAAGTATATTGCAAATTATGGAAAGCCGGAAAAATTGTCTGATCTCGATGAGCATCGTATTATTTCGTTCGGTGAACCGGTTCCACCTTATTTGTCTGGTTTAAATTGGTTGGAAAAGGCTGGTAGAAGTGATGGATCATTGCGCGTTTCAGTTCTACAAATCAACAATATCATCTCAATAAAGAATGCGCTTATGCGTGATCTTGGGATTGCTGTGCTTCCTGATTATATCGTCAATAATGATGAGCATTTAGTGCGTCTTTTTCCTGATATGGTTGATATTCCTTCTTTTGATACTTTTTTTTGTTATCCTTATAATTTAAAGAATTTGGCAAGGTTAAATGCTTTTCGAGATTATATTTTTTTAAAAGCCCGTCAGTGGTCTTTTTAATATTAATATCTTAATTTATAAGGGACAATTAGCTATTTTGCAACTTGAGACTCCCGTAATATTCTTTCGTTTCAAATTTGC
>NZ_JBHIQG010000031.1:0-1311 GCF_042196425.1 Bartonella sp. AD328YNZD
GAGTTCTCTAAAGTTTTTTAAAAGGGCGTGTTCTTTTTCGCTATAGGTGTCTTGATCGTGGTGTGAGAGATTTTCCTTTGTGGGAATATCTGCTGTTAAAAGGTCCGCATAAAAAAAGTTCATAGGAACCTCTAGTTTTTTGGCAATTTCGAGCAAACACCCCGCGCTTACACGATTTAAACCTTTTTCGTATTTCTGGATTTGTTGGAAACTGACACCTAAATGGCTTCCTAATTCCTTTTGAGAAAGCCCCATTGAAATGCGTCTGTGACGGATTCTTTTGCCTATTGAAATATCATTGAAATGTGAATTTTTAGTTTGCACTTCAAGCTCCCCTCCGGTTGCGAGCGCCCTCGCATGAGTATTCCGGGAGGTTGAAAATACTGACACTCGGATCAGCTTTTTGCTTTTAGTGCTGAAAAGCACTTGGACATAGCAAAAACTCCCGGAATTCCGGGATATCCGCAAAGCGGGATAAATTTATGTACCGAGCGTTCGGGTTTTCAACTCCCTATTTGACCGTTGCGTGGACGATCAAAAACACAAGCCTATCAGTAAAGTAGTTTCGGAAGATTGGCAAGAACAATTAAAATGTTTGCTGTACGGTTATACTGTAAAATAGGGATGTTTGGGGGCGGTAATCTGATGTTAGTAGGGGAATTTATTGGGTAAGAGGTTGGATTATAGTTTAAAACCGGTGCGGGGTGGAAGCTTTATTTAGCAGAGGAAAATTTGCTTTTTGAAGTCGAATTGTAGATCAGAGTTTATCTGGCGTGTTTGATGAAACACCATTCTTTGAAGTGTGAGATAGCCATATGAAATAATCAGCAGGGGAATCCGTTAGAGTGAGAAGCTGAGTTGTTGACAAATCCGTGTTTATAGAGCAGAGCGGGGTGGTGATGTGGGCGTTTCATTTGGTTTTTTTCTGTAAAGATGGAAAAGCGTAAAAACGTGTATCTGTAAAATTATGCGGAGGATTTGGGCTTTATGTGGGTTCTTGTCTTTTAGGGTGTGGTCTCATTTTTTATTGTTGATGGCTTGTTAAATTTTGTTGCTGATTTTCATGTCATTTTTTGTGTTTGAAGTATTGGTTTTTCTTTAGTTGGAAGGAACATGATGATGGTAGATGAACATTGTCTTCCCTTACGTCGAAAAGGGCGTAAAAAAACAACTTTGAATAAAACAACAAAGCGATTTAATGAAGCTCTTTTGACAGCCGCTGAGCAGGCTGGATATCACTATGGTGAGGATGGGCTGGTGTCTTATCTTCAATATCATGCGTTGAATAATCCTGTTCCTTTTTTTTCGCTG
>NZ_JBHIQG010000031.1:1411-6069 GCF_042196425.1 Bartonella sp. AD328YNZD
ATCACTATGGTGAGGATGGGCTGGTGTCTTATCTTCAATATCATGCGTTGAATAATCCTGTTCCTTTTTTTTCGCTGTTGGCAAAAGTCTTGCCTCTTCAGGTTACGGGAGAAGCAGGGGGAGATGTTAAAACAGTTTCGCGTATTGAGATTGTGCCAGTGAAGCCCAAAAATACTGAACCGGAGAAGCCTGATCCTTTGGTCACTGAGGCTTGAAGCTACGAGAAAATGTTGGGGTTGGGCATATGATGTTTAAGGGATATAGTCTTTGAACGGGGATGCTAGGTGTTTGTCTGAAAGCTTATGATTGAAATTGCGGTGAGGGGCGTGTGCTTTAGGCGTGTGAGCTGTGAAGTTGTTGGGCTTTGGTGGGGGAAGCATGAGGGCGTGGACTGGAGGAGACTTCGGTGCATATGGTGTTTTTTGGGGGGTACATGGTGTCTGGGGTGGTCTGTGTGAAGCGGCGAGGGCAAGATGCTTTTATGGCGATGTGTGAGGGGCGCGATACCTGAAAGATGTTGGGGAGTGCTTGATGATATTTGCTGTTTTGGATTTCTGGTGAAGGTTTGGTCTTTTCTCGTTATTGAAATGGGGGAGATGTTAAAACAGTTTCGCGTATCGAGATTGTACCAGTGAAGCCCAAAAATACTGAACCGGAGAAGTGTGATACCTCGATAACTGAGGCTTGAAGCTACGAGAAAATATTGGGTTGGGCACATGATGTTTAAGGGATATTGTCTTTGAACGGGGGTGCTAGGTGTTTGTCTGAAAGCTTATGATTGAAATTGCGGTGAGGGGCTGAGTGCTTTAGGCGTGTGAGCTGTGAAGTTGTTGGGCTTTGGTGGGGGATGCATGAGGACGTGGACTGGAGGAGACTTCGGTGCATATGGTGTTTTTTGGGGTATATGGTGTCTGGGGTGGTCTGTGTGAAGCGGCGAGGGCAAGATGCTTTTATGGTGATGTGTGAGGGGCGCGATACCTGAAAGATGTTGGGGAGTGCTTGATGATATTTGCTGTTTTGGATTTCTGGTGAAGGTTTGGTCTTTTCTCGTTATTGAAATGGGGGAGATGTTAAAGCAGTTTCGTGTATCGAGATTGTGCCAGTGAAGCCCAAAAATACTGAACCGGAGAAGTGTGATACCTCGATAACTGAGGTTTGTGATATTGAAAAATGTTAGGTTGAGGTGGATGATGTGGGGTGATGTCTTGGAAGGGGGATGCTTTGGTGATTGCCTATCTTGAGGGGATTGAAGCGGAGGCTATCGTGCTTGTAGGCGCTCGTGATACTGGGAAGGGGCTTTGGTAAATGATGCCGTAAGGGCCCGTGTGCTGGAGGGTTTGGTGCAGGGTATTTGTGTGGTGGATATGGAACAGTGTTTTGATGGGTGAGGGGCATGAAACTTGAGAGAAGTGTTATGCTTGCGGGATGCATGTGTTTTGGTGGGGTATCTTGGGGGATAAAGTGTGAGGATTGGTGATGCTTGAGAGGCATGGTCTTGGAGGATGTTGGGCTTTGGATATGCCTGAGAGCGTGTGCTGAGGCTATGATTTGGGGGGATACTGTGCTTGTGGTTGGGGGATGACAGGCGCGGTGTTTGAGGGGTGTGATGGGGAAATAGGGACCTTTGGGGAGATAATGATCTTTGGGGGGATAAGGACGTTGGGGCATATAGGTGGAGTCAAGGGGATCTCATGTAAAAAAGTGAAATTTATTGAACATGTGCGATGAAGAAAAGATAAAGCGCTGCTTTTGAGAAGGGCGTTTTTCGTTCAATTGCTCTTTTCGTTCAATTGCTCTGGGATAATGAAATTTGGGATAAGCAAAAGGGTGCAGCGCAATTATTGCTAAAGTATGAAAATTTATAATGACAACGGTTCAGAAAATTTCTCAAAAAATTGAGCAGAAAACGGCTCAAGTAGCTCTTATTCCAAAGCTTATTCCTGTTTTTACTGGAAATGCCGATGTGCGAGCCGCTTGGGGAGGACGCGGTTCTGGAAAAACACGTTCTTTTGCTTTGATGTCGGCCGTGGTGGGATATCGCCATGGAATGGCTGGAGAACGCGGTATTATCCTTTGTGCACGGCAATTTCAAAATTCTCTCAATGAAAGTTCGTTGGAAGAAATTAAACGCGCTATCGAAGCTTATTCTTTTTTACAAGACTATTATGAAATCGGCGATAAATATATTAAGTCAAAAGATGGACGGATTGTCTATGTGTTTGCTGGGCTTGATCGCAATATCGCAAGCATTAAATCAATGGGGCGCGTTTTCCTTTGTTGGGTGGATGAGGCGGAGCCCGTGACCGAGACCGCTTGGCAAACACTTATTCCAACTTTGCGCGAAGAAGGAAAAGATTGGAATGCAGAATTATGGGTGACATGGAACCCATGCCATGAAAATGCACCCGTGGAAAAACGTTTCCGAAATGTCGATAATCCTCATATCAAAGGGGTGGAGATCAATTGGCGCGATAATCCGCAATTTCCTGAAAAACTCAATCGTGATCGAATGGACGATTTACAGCAAAGACCAGAGCAGTATAACCATATTTGGGAAGGAGAATATCTCCAAGCTGTGCAAGGCGCTTATTATCAGAAATGTCTGCTTGAAGCCGAGATGGAAGGGCGGATTACCACTGTTCCACGGGACCCTTTGATGCAGGTGAGAATCTTTTGGGATATCGGGGGAACAGGTGCAAAGGCCGATGCTACCGCATTGTGGGTGGCGCAGTTTGTTGGAAGGGAAATCCGAGTGCTTGATTATTATGAAGCCCAAGGACAACCTCTCTCAGAGCATGTGGGGTGGGTCTTTCAAAAGGGATATGATAAGGCTCTTATGGTCTTGCCTCATGATGGCGCAACAAAAGATCGTGTCTATAATGTGAGTTTTGAAAGTGCCCTTCAACAAGCTGGTTTTCAAACCAAAATAATTCCTAATCAAGGAACAGGCGCTGTTAAAATGCGTATCGAAGCCGTAAGGCGGTTGTTTCCTGCACTATGGTTTAATCGTGAAACAACATCTGCGGGGAGAAAAGCGCTCGCCTGGTATCATGAAAAGCGTGATGAACAGCGCAATATTGGTCTAGGGGCTGAACATGATTGGGCAAGCCATGGGGCCGATGCCTTTGGACTGATGTGCGTGGCTTATGAACAACCAAATGCTAGAGTGCGAAAAAAAACTTATCGCTCTTCTCACCATTCTCAAACTTCATGGATGGCTTTTTAATGAATATGTCTACAAATTCTTCTTTTGATCAAATCGAAACGCTTGAAAATCAAGCTCTCTTTAAAAAACTCGTGGGTTGGTATCAGGATGATATTGCCCATGTCGAAAAATGGCGAAAAAATGCCCAAGAAGATTACGATTTTTATAATGGGCGGCAATGGAATGAGCAAGACCTTGCCGTCTTGCACGAACAAAACAGACCGGTGATGACTTTTAACCGTATTGCACCTTTAATTAATGCTGTGATCGGTGCTGAGCGCAATAATAAAAGACAAGTCCAATTTATTCCACGACAAGAAGGTGCAGCTTTTGCTAATCAGATTCTAACAGGAGCAGCCGAATGGTTTCGCGATGAAGCCGACGGCGAATACGAAGATTCCGATGCCTTTCAAGATGCAATTATTTGCGGCATGGGCTGGACAGATACACGCCTTGATTATGAACAAGATCCACAAGGAAAACCAATCATTGCGCGGCTGGACCCTATGAAAATGGTGTGGGATGCAAGTGCTGTTAAGTCTAATCTCATTGATGCTCAACGCTTATGGTATATTGATGAAAAACCTCTTGCAGTAGCGCAGGAAATGTTTCCCAATGTTCATTGGAGCGATCTTCATGCTGATTGGGTGAAACATCAGAGCTTTTTACAGCCAACCAGCAATGGGATAACACAAAGTTATCAGGTAGAGGGAGAAGAGGCAAGCTGTTATCAACGTCCTAAAATGGTGACATTGGCAGAATGTCGCTGGTTTGAACGCGAGGTGGTTTATAAAGTCCTTGAGCCGCAAAGTGGAAAATTTATCGATTATTCAGAGCAGGATTTCCAAAATTTAAGCAAAACCTTTCCTCATATTCAAGCAACAAAGTTGACCAAAAAAATTGTCAAACGGGCATTTTTGGGCAGAAAGCTGCTCGAAGCGCCTGATAAGCCCTTGGTTCCACCCAATCAATTGGGATGGGAGTGTATTACCGGTACTTTTGATAAGTTAAGCCGACAGTTTTACGGAATTGTTAAGCCAACAAAAGATCCGCAACGGTGGGCAAACAAATATTTTAGTCAAGTGATGCATTTGCTCAATAGCCAATCAAAAGGCGGCATTATGGCAGAACGCGATGCTTTTGATGATGATCGACAAGCCGTCGAGAGTTGGGCTAGAGCCGATAGCATTACTTGGTTGAAAAGTGGGGCTGTCTCTGGCGGAAGAATCCAGCCTAAACCCGTGGCACAATTTCCGCAAGGTTTTTTTCAATTGTTTAATGAAGCAAAGAGTGCTCTCGAACAGGTGACGGGGTTGTCTTCTGAATTTGTTGGGACTCGTGCTGTCAATCAGCCTGGCATTCTTGAACAACAACGGCGACAATCGTCACTTAATCTTTTGGCTTCCTTTTTTGATGGGTTGCGTCGATATCGGCAACGACAGGGAAAAATTAT
>NZ_JBHIQG010000031.1:6169-9416 GCF_042196425.1 Bartonella sp. AD328YNZD
GAGAGGGAGTCTTGCCGTTATGTGGGGTGAATATGGTGGGGAATGGTGGAGCCCAAGTGATGGGAGAGCATTGAGGGAATAAATGCTCACAGGCTGTTTTATCTGAAAAATTTAATTTTATTGTTAAAAAAAAGAAAAGGCTAATGTCATGGATCAAGAACACTTAACGCCGGCAGAACAAAACCAATTAAAACAAGATTTTCTGGTCTCAACACAAGAGGGAGAAGATGGTGAAATTGCAAGAGAAGAAAAAACTCTTGAAGATAATTTCCAAGGGCAAACGCATCAAAAACAGTCCTCTTCGCAAAAGGTAGAAAAAGAGGTTCAAGGAGGAGAAGATGTTCCACCAGATCCACAAAAAGACTTTATGGGCTATATGCAATGGTTGGGAAAAACACTCCAAAAACAAGGGCTTTTACATGAAAAACCCCAAGATAAACCGACTGTTTGTGAAGCAGAACAGTTGCACGCATTCTATCAACAGTCTGTTGCCAGTGTTAAACAAAAACATCATGATTTTGATCAAGCCGCCGATTTTATTTATGAAACGCGGGCTAAACAGTTGGCTGCTTGTGCTTCACTCTATCCTGAGATGGCAGATCCCCAAAATATTGATGCGATAATTGGTGATGAGTTGAAGCAGATCTTGCACGATTGTGCGCAAAAAAATCAAAACCCTGCTGAAGTGATTTACACGATTGCACAAAAAATTGGCTACACAAATGTTCCCAATAACATGGATGAAAATTTACAGGAAAGACACAATTCTGCGCGTACTCTTGCTGCTTATAACGGTTTAACGCCAAATGGGCCGATTTCTTTGGATATGCTTGATAAAATGTCAGAAGCAGAATTTAGCGCTTGGGTTGCTGATCCTAAAAATAAAGCTTCTTTTAATCGTTTAATGGGGGGAAGAGAATTTTAAAAACAAAAATGTGGCAGGTGTTTTTTGCGGGAACGTGGAGCGGCTTTTGGGGCGTGAAGGTGGCAGGCGTTTTTTGAGGGAACAGGGGCGGGGGGAGTGGGGAGAGAAGATGTTTCAAAGAACGGATGCGGTGAGGAGAGCTCTTATAAGGGGGGAGGAAGACGCTAACAGAAATTAGATAAAACTCACGAACAAACTATTCACCATTTGAAATGAAATGTGGTGTTTTAACAACCGGCGCTTTGCCGGGTTTTTTATGTCAATAAAACTTTTAGAGGACAAAATGACTGTAACTTATATCGGACTTAATGACCCAATGGCAGTGCGCACATGGTCTAAATTATTAAACCAAGAAGTCTCAAAAGCACTTCCAATTGCACCGTTGATTGGAAATGATTCAAACAGTATCGTACAATTAAAGGATGAAACCACGAAAGCAAGTGGGGATGCCATTAGCTTTAATTTGCGTGTGCAGTTGCTAGGCGATGGGGTGAGTGAAGGGCAGACATTGGAAGGCAATGAAGAAGCTTTACAGTTTCTCAATGATCGCTTGGCAATTAATGAACTCGTTCATGCTGTGCGTGTCAAAAATGAGGGAACAATTGATCAGCAACGAATTCTCCATGATTTGCGCACCGAGGCAAAAAATGGTTTGGTTGATTGGTATGCAGATCGTCTGAGTATGATGTTCTTCATTCAAGTGTGTGGTTATACCGCAAAAGCTATTAACTTTGAGGGACGTACGATTACTCTTAAACCTGTCCATTATGGGTTTAATGCGCCAACGGCACCAACCAATAAACGCGTGGTACGTCCTAACGATAAAGCAAAAGATGAGGACTTAAAAGAAGGCGATGTTTTTGATCTTAAGCTCATTGATAAAGCTGTCGAACGGGCTAAATTGGCAAATCCTAAAATTAGACCTGTGCGGATTGATGGCGAAAATGTCTATGTGCTGTATCTGCACCCAACCCAAGTGACGCAATTGCGAACCAATACAGATGCGGGGCAATGGCTCGACATTACTAAGGCAATCTATAGTGGAAGTCGTATCAAAAATCCGCTCTATGATGGGTCTTTGGGCATGTATAATGGTGTGGTTTTACGCGAAGCTGAACATATTACCGAAGGGGTTGAATCTGGGACGGCAAATAAAGCTGTACCAAATGTGCGGCGGGCTGTTCTGCTTGGTGCGCAGAGTGCTGTGATTGCTTTTGGTAAAGATCGAGGAGCAACACGCTATAAATTGGTGGAAGAACTCTTCGACTATGAAAGAGAATTCGGGGTCGCGGCAAAAACCATTATCGGTATGAAAAAAACTTGCTTTACCTTGCCAGGAAGTACGCAAGGGGCTCAGGATTTTGGCACTATCGTCATCCCAACTTATGGAGCGCCCGCTTAAAGCGAATGTTTGCTCTCTTCCCCCAACAAGAGGGATCTGTTGGGGGAAAAATTTAAAATGCTTCCAGAAACAAGGACAGGCTTATGACCACTTTATCCACTGATCCCCAAAATCTAAACCTTACACATTCAGACCATTCTAAAACTTTTGCTTATATGGTCGCGCTTATTCAAGATGAAATTGACGATACAACAGCGGAATATTCCCTGCAAATTCAAGATTCAATTTTTACGGCTTTGCGTTTGTGTGAACGCGAACCCTTTTTCTTTAATGAAAAAAGAGAAAGGACGTTTAAAACACAAAGTGGTAAAACATGGTATGGGCAAGAAGAGGGAATTTGTATTAAATCAGAAAAGGTTTTAGAGAGCGTCTTTTTAGCAACAAACGATGAAACACCAACAAAATTGTTCTTTAAGCCCTTGGAAGTGTTGCATCAACAATATGGCGCGCATCCTGTACTGGGAACGCCATTCTTTTATACGTACCTTGATCAAAAAATAGGTCTCTTTCCAACACCAGAACATGTGGAAACCGTAAAGCTCTCGTATGCTCCTATTCATATTGCGGATGAACAGCTGAGAGAAGATGATAATCCTTGGTTGCTTCATGCTTTTGATCTTATTAAAGCGCGGGCAAAATATGAATTGTATAAAAATATCCTTAAAGATCCTGAATATGCCGCCGTTTCTTTCAGAGATTTTCAAGAACAGCTTCA
Source organism: Bartonella sp. AD328YNZD (assembly GCF_042196425.1). Lineage (NCBI taxonomy): Bacteria > Pseudomonadati > Pseudomonadota > Alphaproteobacteria > Hyphomicrobiales > Bartonellaceae > Bartonella > Bartonella sp. AD328YNZD. The sequence goes on from NZ_JBHIQG010000031.1 coordinate 9,212, forward strand.
AGCTTTGCGTATTGAAACATCGCGTCGAAAAGGTTCTTCAAAAATTCGTCCAATGCGTTTTTAAAAGGCTTTTTTCGAAATCGTTTATGGCGGGCGTTGAAGGTTGGTTTGTCCTTTATGGTTGGATGCGCGTTGGGTGTTGATGGTGAAGCGCTGGTGTTTGGCGTTGGGCTCCACCATTCTTTATGGTCACATTTTGCTCGAT
>NZ_JBHIQG010000031.1:9516-11062 GCF_042196425.1 Bartonella sp. AD328YNZD
AATAAGCCTTGGTGTCTTGAATGGCACTGGGCTCTTCAAAGATTTTATGGGGGTCTTGATGGCTTTTTTCCCAATCGCTGATTATCGACCCGATGTGGCGGATATCAATGGAATTTTTACCGATGAACTTGTTAATGTGCTTCCAGCTGATGGCTCCTATATTCCTATGCCAAGTTTTGAACCTTTATCAGAGCCTTGTCCGGAGCCAATTTTAGGCGCTCTTGCGGTTAAAACAAAAAATGGGGTTTCTATTATTGCTGGGACAAGAGAAAAAATCTACTTGCTTGATAATACAACAATGAAGTGGAGGGATATTAGCCAAAAAGGAAAATCTTATCTTGCTAATATCGATGCTCCGTGGTCTTTTGCTTTGTTTGGTGATTTGATCATTGCTGTTAATGCCAATGATAGACCACAAGTGATCGATATTAACCATGATAAAACATTTAGAAATTTAGGAGGTAATCCGCCACAAGCGGGGATTGTTCGAATCTGGGGAGATTTCGTTTGTTTGATGAAATTAACCGAAAATCCAAGACGGGTTCATTGGTCTGGATTGAATGATGCTGAATTTTGGACCGTGGGGAAAAAAAGTTGTGATTATCAAGATTTTCCTGATGGCGGATTCGTCCAAGGGGCAACCGAGACAACAAATCCAATTATCTTTATGCGTTCTGCAATCTATGCCGGTTCTTTTATCCCTGGATCAAAGATTATTTTTAGTTTCCAAAAAATCCACGATAAACGAGGCGCTAAAAATGCTGAATCAATCGTTTGTCGGGGCGATTTAGCATTCTTTGCCGATGAGGGCGGTTTTTATCAAATAACAAATGAGGGACAGATTATCCCTATTGGGTTCGAAAAAGTGGATCGAACGATGACAGCAAAATCAAGGAAGGATAATCTGTACACCCTGTCGGCTGCTATCGATGGGGTGTATAATCGTGTTTATTGGATGGTTGATTCTGATGAGAACATTCATAAACGGATCTTGCTCATTTATGATTGGGGATTGCAAAAATGGACAAAAGCTCTCGTCGATATCAAAATGATATTGCCTATTTTCTTAGCCGGAACAACCCTAGAAGGTCTTGATTTTGTGACTAAGAATATTGACGATTTGTCCTTTTCTCTTGATAGTAAAGTGTGGAGAAATGAATCACCTATGCTGGGGGCATTTGATCAACAGGGCAGACTGGGGTCGTTTTCTGGGTGTCCTATGGCTTGTGTCGTGACATCACAAGAAATGGGACAGACAAATGGCATGATAACACGCGTGAAAAATATTATGCCTCAAGTCAATAGTGGAAAGTTTTATTTGTCTGTGGGAATGCGCTTTCGACAATCTCTTGAAGAGGAAACTGTTTGGTTGCCAGAAAAACAACCCTCTTATAATACTGGACAAATTCATTGTCGCGCAAGGGCACGGTTTTATCGCTTTAAATTGCGTATTCCTGAAGGGGTGAATTGGACTCATGTCACCGGATTTGATGTGGAATTGACGTCTGCCGGCATGCGATAGGCATGCCCTTTTATAATACCATGC
>NZ_JBHIQG010000031.1:11162-15280 GCF_042196425.1 Bartonella sp. AD328YNZD
AAGAACAATGTGGTGCGTTATGTTTCATGCTTTTCTGCAATAAAGGAAAAATAGGCTGCACCATGGTTTCTATAAAGTAGGAATGGCGTATTCCCTATTTCTTGTTACAAGGGATGATGGGGGATTATTTTTTGTTGTGGTGTCTCTCTTCTTCTTTTTGAAAGTTGTGCGGTAAGCACGAACGCGTGAAGTACGTATGGGGACGCGTATTGCTCAAAGAGGGGGTGACAAAGCTAAAAGAGCCCAAATTATGATGCTTGAGAGTCAAGATTTATATTCTGCTCATCTGACAGAGCAGTGGCCATGGGAAAAAATAGCTCCCTATCAAGAGGCACTCAATGCTGCATTGAAAAAATATGCGCAGCGCTTTCCGGATGATGTTTGTCTGGAAAAAATTGCTGAAGAAATCGCTACAGGACAAGCACAATTGTGGCTGGTCTTAAAAAATAAAATCCAATTTAGTGCTTTTGCAATTACCAAAGTTGAAATAACCCATACGGGAAAAAAATGCGTCGTTCTCTCAGATCTTGCGGGAGAGGGAGGGCTGAAATTGGTCAAGTTGATTGATGAAGTCGAAAAATGGGCGCGAACAATCAATGCGGACGAAATGCACATGTTTGGAAGAACTGGATGGGCGAAAAAGCTCGCTCATCACGGATATTCTCGTAATCTTATTCAATATAGAAAGGTTCTGGGTTCATGAGTAGAAAAAAAACACCTCAAGTACAGACAACAACACAAACAAATGCACCACCCGCTTGGGCCGCTGATATTCTTAAACAAGCCAGTGCTAACGCGCTTGGACTTTATAATAAAGGAATTGGTGGAAACGTTTATCAGGGAGAGAGAGTTGCCGGTCTTAGCGATATGACAAAAAATGCGCTGACCGGTTTACAACAAGCAGCAGGGCTCTATAATAATCCAACGGTAACGCAATGGTTGAATGCACCAACCAACAGCGCTACAAATCTTTCCGGTATGGCTAAGGGAAGCTGGATTGGAAGCAATAGTAAATTTAATACTGCATTGCAAAATGCTCTGAATAAAACTTCTGATGCGATTAATCAATCTATGTCTGGGGCAGGACGTTATGGTTCTGGCGCTCATACTGGTGTGCTGGCCGATGAGTTAGGCGCCTTGGCAACAAATGCTGCGGTACAGCAGTATAATCAAGATATTAATAATATGATGAACGCGAACCAGATGATTGATCGCTCTCAGCAGGATCAGGTTAATGCAGCAAATAGCTATTATCAAGGACAGAGTAATGCGCAAAGCAATGCTTTGAAAGGAGGAATGATTCAAGATATGAATCGTCAAAATGTCTTAGATGCGGAGCGCCAAAAATGGTCAGAAAAAGATAATCAAGATTGGAATCGCTTAGAACGCTTGTTACAGGTAGGAACACAGGCCGCTGGAAATTACGGAACAACTTCAGGAAAATCTACAACAATACCTTCTGTGACAAAAGATCCGTTGCGTGATGCGCAGCAAGTGCTTGGATTGGTCGGAGGAATTTTAGGGCTTTGTGACGTAAGAGCAAAAGAAAATATTATCCCTGTGGGGCAGAAAAAGGGATATCCACTTTATACCTTTAATTATAAAGGAAATCCACAACGTTATCAGGGCGTTATGGCGCAAGATGTGTTGTGTGTGAAGCCTGAAGCTGTTTATGTCAATGCAAAAACAAAGTTATTGCATGTTGATTATGACAAAATAGGTTTGAAAATGGAAAAAGTGAAAATGGAAAAAATACCGGCATCTAAAAATAAAGTTGCGGCTTTCTTTTCTTCATTTTTTGCTCGTTTTCCCTTTTTGAAAAAAGAGTATCTTCTATGAGTTCGATTTATGATTGGTCAATTGTTGCATCAGAAAATGCTTATGCCGATGAAAGTATAAACTGGGCAGAAGGGCAACCGCCAAGCACAGTCAATGATAGTGCTCGCGCTATGATGCAACGCATTAAAGAATATTTGTTGGATAATGGGGGCGGGATTGAAACACAGTTTACTGTCGATGTGGAAAACGAGAGGACATCACTTCGTTTGGCAACAAAGTCTTTTTTTGAGACTTATATGGATGGCATTGTTGTGCGCTTTAAAGCACAAGGCGTCAATAGAGGAAAGACAAATATTTCTTTGAATCAATTACTTCCACGACCAACTTATATGGCAACGCCAGAGGGTATCATGCCTTTAAAAGGGGAGGAAATTCAAAAGGGGGGGCTTTATGAAGTCGTCTATACGCGTGATATTGCCGGAAAAAATGCTGATGGCTGGTTTTTAACCAATCCTACTATAAAACTTCCTGAAATCCCTCCCTTTCCTCCTTTGCCTGAAACTTTTTCTTCTGGATTTATTGGGACTTTTGCTACAGAAAAAATACCCTCTGGATGGCTGCTGTGTGATGGTAAAGAATATTCGCGTAGGAACTATGCTAATCTCTTTGCTGTTTTGGGAGAAACATGGGGAAAAGGAGATGGGAGAACAACATTCAATGTTCCCGATTTGCGTGGAATGTTTTTACGGGGGCTCGATAGTGGAAAAGCAATTGATAAAGGACGTCGCTTGGGAAGTCGACAAGAAGAGTCTTTTAAATCTCATACCCATGAAGGAAAAACAAATTCAACAGGTAACCACCAGCATAGTTACCCCATGATTGAAAAGGTAGTTTGGGATATGAATCACGGTGAATATTATAGAAATCTGGCTCAAATTTACAATAAAAATTTGTTGACAGGTCCTGCGGGAGAGCATGAACATAAGGTCTTGTTGCAAAAAACAGGGGGAGATGAAACACGTCCTGTCAATGTGGCGGTGGTTTATGCTGTCAAAGCCTGAGAATGAAAGCTGTGTGAGAGAAAGATAAAAATGCTTGCAAAATGTTTGTTATGAAAAAAGTCTTATAGAATATATTGTGCAGAAAGTTTTGAGGCGCTTTAGAAAAAAAACTCAACTCTCTTTATTCTTTTATTTTTTGTGCTGCCTTTGTTGGATGCCTAAAGGTGAGTTTATCTATTGTTCTTTAGAGGATCAAGACAGTGATTATTAAAGATAGGGAAAGAACAAAAAACTTTCTTTATTCATGGCGTTTTTTGCTGAGGAATAAAGATTTTATCCCAAATGCCTCTCTCTTGTGGTATCGTGATCCATTGTTTCAAGTGCTGGGTTTAAACCGCTGCTGTGCGATGACAAAAAGCCCCTAGATAATTTTATCCTATTATAGCGTAAAGTACCGTCATTAAAACACTATTATTGAAGGTGGTGATATCAGTAAGATAGCTTAAAGTATTTAATACATTAGCAACTGTTCTGGGGAGGATTTGCTTGGTTAAGTATTATGCAAGTGAATCATATAAATAATGAGCAGATATGGAGCTCCTTCAGAGGAGTTGGATTGTTTACAAACCGATGTGGGGCTAAAACCTTTGTCCTTTGAGGGTGGTGGGAAGAGGTCAACGGATATGTTTATTTAAAGTGAGAAAAGGCAAAATGAAGCACTCCCTTTTTTGGCAAAGCATGTAGGAAAAAAGGCTCCTCTTTGCTTTCAAAATGGGTGTACTGTTGGCTAGAAGCAGCAGGTTGGTGATGCGTTGTAACGTATGGTGAGGCATTGAACTCTCTGAGATGGCATTTTGTGCTTATCAGGAAACTTCTTGAAACAGGATGAGAGTGATACGAGAAAATCTGTAAGACAATAGTTTGTTTCGTTGTGTTGTAAAATACCATTGTTTGAGATGCGGTTAAAATTTTATGCATAGGGTGTTTTTCGTCTGTGAGTATTCCTAAAGCAGTGTTTTTTTTGTAGAGTAACTCTAAATAGGGACGCATTACAAAGAGGCATTTGAAGGGGAAAGCCAAGTTAAATCTGTTAGATAAGAAGCCAGATTGTTTACAAACTATTGTTTATTGATTGGCATTATTTAAAGACCGGTGTGGGCGTTGTCATTTTGGGAAAGGTTGATACAGCATGCAAGGTGATCAAACATTTTTCTTTGATTATCAGGTGATAAAGTCAACATTTTAGGTGGAAAATAGAGTATAATCTAAAAAAATACCTTGTAAAAATTTTCGATGAGGAAATTTTTTTTAAAGCCTTTCATATGGTTGTCTGAGGTT
>NZ_JBHIQG010000032.1:0-11703 GCF_042196425.1 Bartonella sp. AD328YNZD
GCAACAGACCATTTATTAAATGCGCTTTTTTTGCTTTGTTCAACATCCTGAGGGTGTAGAGAAAGATTTCCATAGTTCCCCAAAACTCCAAAGAATGTACGACCATATAAACTCTCAATCTCGTTTAACAAAACACCTGCTTCAAGTGCATTATAATCGAGCTCAGCACCATAGCCATATTCAAAAGCAGATAAATTGGAAGCATAATGATGGCTCCCCCCATAAGCACGCAGAAAAAAGGCTGTCTTTTCATTCTCTTTCCAAGAAGAATGAAAAGCATTCCGCATTATCTCCAACGTCTTATTTTGCGTGATCATATCCACTAAACCAGCATGAAATAAGGCATTTGGCAAAAGAAGATAAGTTGGAACCTGTGGAACAACAGCTCTAATACCTAGCTCAGGCGGAACATCAAGCGGTATAGAGAGATTAGACGAAGGTTCCAAAGCATCAGAGGACTCAGAAGGCTTTGGTTCAACAGGGGAAGAAGCAGAAGGAACAGAATCTGGAGATGAAGGTGATACCGGAACAGAGGGCGGTAATAGAAGCTCCATGAAATGATTATTAGATAGAATTTTCTAGGCAAGAAACTAAAGTGTAGAAGGCTGCTCGTAGGAAACTTTGTTCTTTAGAGGGGGAACTCAAAAAACTTTTTATTTAGGAAAATAGTGTTGAATTCCCTTCTTCTGATCGTAGGAATAAATCGTTGTTTTAATGATGAGATCAGCTATTTTTTGCCAAATTTTTAAGAAAAATGCTGTTATGGAAGTATGTAGCCTATATAGATGTTTATAGGGAGATAGGGGGCGGTCTTAGGGGTGATGTTTTTATTCTTGTATGGGGGTAGCAATGTTAAAATGTCAAAAACATGTTTAAGGTATTTTCTTGTCGAAAGGGTGCAGGAAAGGAAGAGGGAAGATTTAATGATTACGAAGATTTTAGGAGACTTTTGGGGGGAGAGATTAGGGAGATAGGATTTCTGAGAGCTCTAGAGATGCAAGGGGATAAGATTTCTGGAGGATTGTGTGGGCATTTTTTATCAGCGATGATTGCGCTTGTTGGTGTAATTTAATCAGTGATATTGATTATACCACATTCACCATTTTCGCTTCCAAAGGCGAGGTTGTGCCCTGCTTGATCCCAGTTGAGTGCTGAGATAGCGCTTTTCCCATAACCTTTTAGAAGGACTTCTTTTCCATCATGAAAATATGCGGCTAAAATCATTCCATCATTGAAGCCTATTGCTACAATTTCTTTGTTTGGGTGGCATGAAACGGTGCTCACAAGCGCATTTGCTTGTGTGCCTAGTTCTAGAGGTGTTTTTCCCATGGGGCCGTCTTTTGTATGAAAGGGCCAAATAATTGCAGCAGAGGCACCTGAGGTTGCTAGCCATTTTCCTTTGGCGCTCCAAGACCAGCTTTTGACTTTGCTTGGGTAGCCACTCATGCGGAGGTGCTGATTATCAGTCAGACGCCAGCCATGCAAGGCATTTTCTTGCATCGTGGAAATGACATAGCGGTTGTCTGGTGAAAAGGTGACACCACAATGAGCTCCTTTCCATACCAATGTGGTAGGAGATATTTGCGTTGATAACCAATGAAGAGTAACACCATTGTAATGGGCAACGGCAAGTCGTAAACCTTTTGGGGCAAAAGCTAGGCCTTCTACACTGCGTTCATGCGTGAGCTCTTGCTGTTCTTTTCCAACCTGTGCAAATGCGAGACGAGAGGAGGAAAAGGCAAAAGCTTTTTGTGGTCCAAAAGCAACGTTGTTTATCCATTTGCGTTCTTTTTGGCTTAACACTTCTGTGTGATCCGCTGCGGTTGTTTGACAGACTTTTCCATCTTCTCCCCCTGTGATGATTGCGGTATTGTCATGGGAAAAATGGCTTGAAATTATTCCTTGGTGAACCTCAACGATTTGTGGGGTTGGGGTTAAAAAAACAATGAAACCTTCTACGGAAACAAAGGCTGGTTTATTGCCTATAAAACCGCAGGAAAGGCAGTAACTTTTGAGATAATAATGGGTAATGTTTGGCATTATTACTTACTCATGCACAATTTTCAAAACCAGTTTTTAACTGTTTGGCATCAAGAGAGCGTCCGATAAAAACAAGACGGCTTTCTCGTTTTTCATCTTCACGCCATGGGCGTTGATGTTGTCCCTCAAGAAGCATATGTATCCCTTGAATGACGTAACGATCATCGTCTCCTTGAAAGGCGATAATGCCTTTAAGACGCAAGATATTAGGCCCCTGTTGCTGCGTAACCTGTTGAATCCAAGAAAAAAACTTTTCTGGTTGCAAAGCGCCTGTTTTTAAACTTACAGAAGTGATGGTAATATCATGAAGGGTGGATACGTTATGATGGTCATGATCGCAATCGGGACCACATACATGGTCGGCGTGTTGGTCTTTATGTTGGTGATCGAGAAAATGAGGCTCATGATCGAGAGTCCGTTGGAGATCAAAAGAACCACGATTAAGGAGTGTCTCAAGAGGAATATCGGCGCGCTGTGTTGTATAGAGTATAGCGCGAGGATTAATAGCTAGAATGAGAGATTCAGCATGGCTGCGTTCTTGTTGAGTAACAAGATCAATCTTATTTAAAAGAACAATATCTGCGAAAGCAATTTGATCTTCAGCTTCACGATTTGTTTTTAGTTGAGAGGGCAAATGCTTTGCATCAACGACCGCTATGACACTGTCGAGAGCTGTTTTTTCATGGACCGTATCATCCATGAAAAAGGTTTGTGCTACAGGGACGGGATCAGCAAGCCCTGTTGTTTCGATAATAATCGCATCAAATCGATGAGAACGTTGTATGAGACTTTCCAAAATGCGAATGAGATCACCACGTACGGTACAGCAAACACAACCATTATTCATTTCATAAATTTCTTCGTCTGATTCAATGATCAGGTCATTATCAATACCAATTTCACCAAATTCATTGACAATGACGGCATAACGTTTGCCATGATTTTCACTAAGAATGCGGTTGAGAAGTGTGGTTTTTCCTGCGCCAAGATAGCCTGTGAGAACCGTAACAGGAAGTTTGTTGGGCTGTATTTTTTCCATGGAGGGACCTTTTATTGTTCTTTATTGCCATGTGTTTATGTTAAATCGATGGATATCATCAAGTAAATCACGAAGCTGAGACAGAACATGAGAAAAGATTGCTTCACCGGCTTGTGGTGTTGCTTTGCTTGCGTCTCCTGCCGCACCTTGCGTGTTTAGATCATGCATTGTCCAACCAAAGGCATGAGGACCATAAGCGCGTAAATATCGATAATTGGCAATCATATCTGCTTGCTTATTATGAAAATTTTTTGCCTTCTCCATATGAACTTTTTTCGGTGCTAAATAAAGCATGAGAGAGGTTTCGATAAAACCTCCATGGATATCAAGATGTTGTTGAGATGGCTCCATGAGACCTTGTGGTAAACCAAAACGGCTCCAGCTTGTTGCTACAGCGAGCATGGAAAGACGCTTTCGTAATTCGGTGATAACAATGCTCATTAAAGGTGAATTGCCTCCGTGAGCATTGAGAAGAAGAAGACGGTTGATCCCTTTGTGATAACAGTTTTCACCAATCTTTATCCATCGCTTAATCGCATCAGAAAAGGTAAGGGTTTGTGTACCTGTAACATCCATATGTTCTATGGAATAGCCAATCTTTTCAACTGGTAAAAGTGCGATAGGGAATTGCTCTTTTGTTTGTAAAGTGAGAGCTTTTGCAAATGCTTCAGCTATAATCCAGTCGGTTTCAAAGGGAAGGTGCTCTCCGTGATATTCATGTGCACCTAAAGGTAAAAGAGCGAGAAAAGGTGGGTTAGATACCATAAATTAATGCCCAAAAGAGAAGTCAACAGAGATAAAGTGATCAAAGGCTTTAGAGTTATTTTTTAGTCTATATATAAAAGAAATGCAAATATCATATTTTTACATTACAGAGGGATGTTATAAAAATGAGAGCTTTGTTAAAAACAGTGAAGCTTTTATTGAAAAAAGCCAATTCAATTGTTGATGTAATATGAGGTGACTCTTCTCAAGATAGATATCTCTTGTAAGATTTTTTGATATGTATTCTTGTTTTTGACAAGTAAATCTTCGGGCATATTAAATACTTCACATCATGTAATGAAAACTGATTTTTCTATTGTCTATTAAAGTGAAAGTTTTGATAAAGCTGCATATGCTTCTTTCTGCTATGGAGCAAGAATAGTCAAAGTATTTTTGTTGTTATGAGTACTACGATAGAACAGATTTTGGTTTCAATCAGCATTCCTAAATTCTTAAGTTAAGTGTACGTATCTATATTACAAAAGAATAGAAATTGATTGATTTTATTTTGGATAGTGTATTAACAGACTTTAGTGTTCATGAGAAAAAATGAATATAAAGGGAAGAATTCACTAAGATAGAATTTGCTCTCTCAGAGAGCAGTTTATAAGATGATTCAAAAAGAAACACCGTTGGATACATGATAAACAGAACGCCATTGTGTTGCACATCGACACGCTTGTTTTAAAGAAACATTTAGTACACCAAAGCCTATTTCACGACGCAGCTTGTGAATGGTATAAGGGTAAAACCTTATAATATAAAATCTATTGTGTTCCACCATCTTTACACTTTAAAAGTAAAAAGGGGCACCATCATTCACTTTGCCAGTTTTCAATACTATGTTAACAGCGCTTGATAGTTAAGATACCTCATAAGTAATATTTTCCTTTCTTCAAGTGTATTTATACACACATCGATCTCGTTTGTGATTTGCAAGTGAAGAAATTTGATTGATTCAATATAAACAGAGTTAAAATATAAGAGAGTTTTATAATCGTTAGCTTTCTCATTCAACAGGCAAAACAATAAATTTATTATTCAATATCAGTTTTATGGCGTTATTTTTTCAATGCGCTACTTAAGTTAGTATTTCAAAAATGTAATTTTTTAGTAATTTTCTCTATCACTTTTCCTTCAAGCATTTGATCAATTCTTTATTATTATTCATTTTGCACAAATTGCAGACAGTTATGTGAATATTACAAAAATTTATTTCAAAGAGAATTATTTTTTACTAATACAGAGTAAATATAATTACTCAAAATATAAATAAGGCTACGCTCTACAATATTGACGAAAAATATGGAATAACTTTTATAAAAATTAATAAAGAAAGTTGTTTTTCAGTATTTTGTGGGATCAACTTATTTTTCATGACTCTCTTTTTATTTAATTTTAGGTAGTTTGTTGGAGATCAATTATTGCTTATAATGTTTTTGTCAATCTGATAGATTTACTTATTTTATGCGTTTGTTTTGTTAGGTTTGAAAGTCAATATTTTGTTACAATTTATACCTATTTTATAGAAAAATAGTATACTATTTAAAGATTTATTTATTATGATATATTTGTTTTAGATCAAGTTTTTTTATTCTCTACCAATTTTATTTTTTAATATTACTGACGAGTGATATAATAAAAATCCATTAAGTGCTATTTATTTTTATTGAAATAATAGACAAGCACTATCATTATATTGAAAGTTTTTAATGTTATAATTCTTTAAAATTAATTACATTTTAAATTATTTATAAAAGCTCTATTATATAATTTTTTAAATGAATTTGTTTCGTAATATTTCTTATAATAATAAATTTAACAAATTCTTATTATTTTTATCATTTATTGTTTTTTATCTTTACATGTAATACATAATGTGTTATTTGTTAATAACAAAATTACATATAATATTTTATTTATGTGTAATTATATAAATGATTAAATAGATTAAATATAAGTTTTGGTTTTTATATATGTGAATATTCTTTCATTTTTTCAGTGAAGAAAAAGAGGAGCAAAGAAAGCTATGTTTAAAATATTTAAAAATCGTGTATGTTCATTTACTTTTACACTATTTATTCTTTTTTTTGTACAAACTATAGAGGGAAATGCAAGTTTTGTAAAAAATCAATTTCAAGAGGGAGGAATTGTTTCTACATTAGAAAAAAGTGCGGTTGTTAAAGCGGTAGATAGGGTTGTTATCCATAACATTGAAGGACAAAATGAAGTTGCTTTAGGGAAACCTGAAAAAGCTGCTGCCTTTTCAGGTTCAGCCTTTTGGGGGGGGATAGGTATTTTATCACTTCTTGCTTCTTTATGTATTGGGGATGTATTAGGTGCTGTTGTATCTCTTTTTGGAATATTCATTACACTTTAGTAGAAAGCTCATCGACAGAGTCGAGGATTTTTTGTTCACTTCATTATTTAAAAAAATAAATATTTTATTATTTATACTATACTAGATAATAAAATCACTACTCTTAATATTAAATGTAGCTTTTATTAACATTATTAAAGTTCAAGATCCTACATTTATGTTTTTTTTACAAATTAGTGTAACCTGATTTTTTTACAGTTTATGGTTATTTTCTAGTAATAAGGATAGTATACTTACTATCTTTATCAGTCTTTTAATATTGTCTACCTTTTCTCATATGAAGATTATTCATCAAAGGTATATTTTATCCTTTTTAAATTTTTTTATCTTTCATAAGGGGATAAAATAAAAAAGTATCCCTGTATTCATGGCTTTCACGCAATAAGAAAAATGAGAAATTATTATTTATCATTTCAAATTTGTTGATGTTAAATCCATAAAAAGTATTTTTTATGTATAACAAGTTGTGTTCGTGTATGGACAAAATTATTAAAGAAAAAAGAGTAAAAATTCTTCTCATGAATTATCTCTAAGGTTCAAGGGCTGTTGTAATATTGGCAAATAAATGATGATGCTGGTTTGTATCTTCATAGAGTAAAGATAGTGATACACAATGAATCTTATGCCATCTCATGGGGTGGTTTATATTGTCGCATTTACAGGACATATTGTGAGAGGGAAGTGGTGATGTGCATCGTTGGAAAATGCTTTTATTAAAATATAAACCTGTATTTGCGATAGAGGTGTATTCTGGGTTATTCTGTTGCTTAAGGGAAGGATACTGTTAAGTAAGGTAATTCAGGAGCATTTATAGCTTAGTGGAAGAAGGGTAATGAAGTAAAAGGTCTTGTTTAGCACGAAGACGTGCAATCCATTGATCTTCACGAATGGCTGTATTATGTACTGTAATGAGTTCGTTTTTTTTAATTGCAGCTGTTACTGTTGCTTTTTCCAAAAGACCACAAGGAATGGCGTGGTGAGCGCGTGCTTCTGCGATGTTCATTATCCAAGCACGATAAGTATAAAGACCGATAAAGTCTAGCTGATCACCTGGATGTAAATCTTTTTTAGCAACAGCACAGACTTCTACTACGGGATGGCTAAGAGGGACCATATCTTTTTTTCCATAAAGCATAATACGTGCGCAGGTAAGGGGAACTTCCATTGCTGTTAAATGATAGGGGCGATGAAAGGTGAAGTAAGGCCCCTGACCAATTTTTAAATCTTCCATACGCTCGCGTAAACGTGGGTGTGCTATTTCTGCAATCACAAAAACACCTGGTGAAACACCTTGACCTATTGAATAATCTACAACACCATATCGCTGTAAAATGCCTCCATCTTGCTTTGGAATAAGCACTTTATTTAAATCTTGTAGCGCTGCTCGTGGTCCATGCATTCCTGGGCAATCGGGGAGAAGGCCGGTGGCATTGGCAATGGCTGCCATTTCAACCATCGTTTTGGAACCATCAATAAATTCAACCAACATGCGTACATTCATATTACGCTGGAATGCTTCTTCTTCGTAAGCATCAGGTGTAGCATCAAAGCGCAGAGGATTATTTTTTCCTTTACCTGCTGCAACAATCTTATGTCCAAGAGCTGAAACAAATTCTATGAGTTCCATACAAGAAGTTGGTTCATCGCCGGCACCAAGTGTATAAATGAGCCCTCGTTTTTCTGCTTCATGTTTGAGATAAGCGCCAATTGTAACATCTGCTTCAACATTCATCATGACAAGATGTTTGTTATTCTCAAGCGCTTTGATACCAATTTCTGCTCCTGCTTCGGGATAGCCTGTTGCATCAATGATAATATCAATTTGTTCATGGCGCAAAACAAGGTCAATATCATCTGTCGCTGCAATCAAACCATTTTCAATGCTTTGCGTGAGAGCATGAGCATTTTCAATTTCACAGACATGTCCATCTTCGCCATAGGCTAGTGTAGCGGCATCAAAAATACGTGATGGTGTCCTCGTGGCTACAGCAGCGACTGTTATACCATCCATATGCGCAATACTTGATAATAAATCTGTCCCCATTTCACCGCAACCAATCAGTCCAATACGGATGGGGGGATGGTTTTCTGCACGTTGTTTCAAATCATGCGCTAAACCTGTTAGGTTCACATTGCTTGCCATTCTTTTTTCCTATTTGAAAACTATTCTGCTAAAGAACTTTTCTCATTCATAAGGTGCATTTGTTTTTAAGACAATTAATCTTTTATTCTTGATGCTCTAATCAATGGATTTTATAAAAGCAAGAGGGGGGCTTTTATCGAATAAAATAGGAATAGCGTTATGCAGCAAAAAATAGCAGTACAAGATATCACCAGTTTTATTGGGAAGGAAGTAGGATTATCGGAGTGGCGTCTTGTTACACAGGATATGATTAATCAGTTTGCATGCGCTACAGATGATCATCAATGGATACACGTTGATGAGGAAAAGGCTAAGCAAACACCGTTTGGTGGCACGATTGCTCATGGTTTTTTAACATTATCGCTTTTGTCTACGCTCGCTTATGAGACTCTTCCTGAGTTGGAAGGGACCACAATGGGGATTAATTATGGTTTCGATAAAGTACGCTTCATGAGTCCTGTGAAAACAGGGGTACGGATACGTGCGCGTTTTGTGTTAGACGACGCAGAAATTCGCCCTTCTGGTCGAGTGGTTTTCCATTATGGGGTTACGGTGGAAATTGAAAAATTAAAAAAACCAGCTCTTACCGCTCAATGGCTTATCGTTGCTGTTGTGGAAGAAAAACCTTCCAATATCTAGATTATTTGAGTGCTTTATTTTACAAAATTTTTATACAACTCTATTAGAAGTTTCTTCAATGATGATATTGAGAATAATCTATAGGATAATAGATATGATCGAGCTATCATAGCGTTGATAGCCATAGCAGGTTACTATCTTTCCTAGATCGTTTTGAAGAGGAGTTTTCTAATGAAGATAGTGCATTGCTTCGCGCTTTTATTTATAGCGTTCTTTATGGGATCATACCCATCACGTAAAACAGAACGCTTCAAATGGAATATACTTACGTTGCCAATTCACAGGCTTATTTTAAAGCAATGTCTCTCAACGCTCGTCACACCCATTTCGCAATGGCGCCTGTGAATAGTATAACGATAAAGCCATTGAGCACCCTCATATTTTTATGCTTGTGAAGAAGAAAACCGATACTATTATCATATTATATGCTAGCCGCCAATGTTAAGACAGGTCTTGGCGCTGGAGATAATTCATAAGAGGCATGCCTTCCTTTCTTGTATTTTTTTACTCACACGGCTCTTCCCGCTTGTAACGTGCAAGAGAGAGGTTTTGGTTGATTCTATATGGAACAAATTGGGAATGAGAGGATCTTACGGTATTCAGAGTTCTCGTTCAATATGAATAACACCATATTATCATTATAAATTCAATGTGTTATCTACGGTTTGGAGAGGTTGTGGTCAATGTCTTAATTTAAAGAGAGTCTCACATACTATGAGATCTCTTATTTTATCCCCTTTTATATTAAAGCCATTAAAACTATTTTCTTTCATGTTACAAACGGATGGGGAGAGATAAAAACTGTTTAAGAAAAAAGTTCCTAATCTCTTATGAGCGTTTTCGATAGGCAAGGGTTGGTACACTTGGAAAGTGGCAAAGAGGATGATGGTATTGGCATGTGAAATTCTAAGTCTTTTAATGTTTTGTTTTATCAAGTTTTTGTACGATTTTATCAGAAGTCCATTGGGTTGTAATATTGAGCACGATCAAAAGGATGATGACGATGGTCATGATGAAGGTATTGTAGCGTTGGTAGCCATAGCGGATTGCCATATCCCCTAAACCGCCTCCACCAAGATATCCAGCAAGTGAGGTGGCTCCTATAAGAGAAATGACCATGACTGTAAAACCTGTAATCAGGCTAGGGAGAGCTTCAGGAATAAGAACATGTCTGATAATTTGAAGACGACTTGCACCCATCGAGCGGATCGCTTCAATGAGACCGTTTTCAACGGTTTTAAAAGAGAGTTCCGCCATGCGAGCATAAAAAGGGATAGCTGAAATGGTCAGTATAAAAATTACAGCAGGCATTCCTATCCCTCTTCCTACAACGATACGCGTTATGGGCAGAAGATAAAATGCAAGAATAATAAAGGGAATGGCACGAATACTGTCAATGATCATGCTTAAAGGGCGATTGATGAGAGATGAGGAAAAAATCCCTCCGCGTGCTGTTGTGTGAAGAAGAAGACCAAGGGGAAGTCCTATAATAAATGCCATAACAGAAGCACTAAGTGTCATCAATATTGTATCAATAACAGCTTGGGGAAGTTCATGAGACAGAACATTAAACATAGCCTAAGACCTCACAATATCGTCCTTTTTTCGTTAACCATTGAACAGCTTTTTCTAAAGCTTCTTTATCTTCTCCAGGAAGAGCCAAGAAGAGTCGCCCGATGGTTTCATCTTGAACTGTATCAATGCCACCATGCAAAATACGTGCTTTTAAACCACTCTCATTTTCTAGAAGATGAAGAAAAGGCTGCTGGGTAATTTCACCGGCAATATTAATTTCAATGACAGCTTCTCGTCCGATTGGTTTGAGATTTTTCGCAAATTTTTCAGGAAGTTGCGGGGTTACAAGCTTGAGCATGGCTATGGTTGTATCGTCTTGCGGTGATGTAAAAATGTCTTTCACACGTCCTTCTTCTACAATGTTTCCCTGATTAAGAACAACAACGCGATGCGCTATGGTGCGCACAACTTCCATTTCATGGGTGATGAGCACAATCGTGAGATTGAGGTGTTTATTAATATCAGCAAGGAGCTCTAGAATAGATTGTGTTGTTTCAGGGTCAAGAGCAGAAGTGGCTTCATCTGATAATAATATTTTAGGATTAGCAGCAAGAGCACGAGCAATGCCAACGCGTTGTTTTTGCCCCCCAGATAATTGTGCTGGATAGCAATATTCTTTCCCAAATAACCCAACCAATTCAATCAGTTCAAGGGCACGTTTGTGGCGTTGTTTTTTATTTACACCACTTAATTTAAGCGGCAATGCAATGTTATCAAGAATATTTTGCGATGAGAGAAGATTGAAATGTTGAAAAATCATCCCAATTCGTTGACGGTAAGGCGCCCATTCTATCTCTGATAGATTGGAAATATCAACACCTTCAAAAAAAATGGCCCCTGCATCAATCTTCTCTAACCCATTTAAACAGCGGATAAGTGTTGATTTTCCTGCTCCACTGCGACCAATAATGCCAAGGATTTCACCAGCATGGATATTTAAAGAGAGATTATTAATTACCGGAACACCAGCCGTTTTGTTAAAACAACGGCTGATGTTTTTTAAGGAGATAAGAGTAGGTTTTTCCATTCACAATTACTCGGACATTTGGCACAATTACTCAGATATTTGGCACAATTACCAAGATGTTTGGGCGGTTTTGCCAAAAATCTCTTTGATTTTTG
>NZ_JBHIQG010000032.1:11803-15276 GCF_042196425.1 Bartonella sp. AD328YNZD
TTGGCACAATTACTCAGATATTTGGCACAATTACCAAGATGTTTGGGCGGTTTTGCCAAAAATCTCTTTGATTTTTGTACGGATAAGATCGTTGTTGTAAGCGGCAACTAATTTTTTAACCCATGGTTCATCTTTTTCGCTCGTGCGTACAACGATGATATTATCATAAGGATTATTTTTGGCGCTCTCCCATGCAACCACATCTTTTTCAAAACTTAATCCAGAAACAATAGCCCAGTTTGTGTTTATAATTGCAAGATCAAAATCATCAATAGCTCGCCCTAACATACCGGCATCGAGCTCACGAATTTGCAGATTTTTAGGATTTTCAATAATATCAAGTGGAGATGCAAGAATATTATGAGGATCTTTTAACTTAATGAGACCTAAAGAATTAAGAAGAAGTAAGGCTCTTCCACCATTAGATGGGTCGTTCGGAATACCAACATGAGCACCATCACGAAGATCTTTTAAGTCTTTTATTTTGTGTGAATAAACACCGATTGGAGCAATAAATGTATAGCCGACAATTGAAAGTTTATAGCCACGTTGTTTCATTTGTTCATTAAGATAAGGGGCGTGCTGAAAAGCATTCGCATCGATCTCTCCTGCGTTAACAGCATCATTAGGCAAAGCGTAATCAGAAAAATAAACGAGTTCAATATCTAAACCGGCTTTTTTAGCCTGTTCCGCAGCAGTTTTCCAAATAATCGCATCCCGCCCTTCCATAATACCAAGTTTGATCTTTGTTTTGTCTGCGGCCATGGAAAAAGCAGTAGACAAAAAAAGTGCAAAGAGAGAGAGGAATAATCCTATAATCCGACTACGAAAAAATTTTTTTAATGTCATATGCTTTTAACTTTCTTTTTCGAGAAATTTTTTGAGGGAAGTTTCAATATACTCTGTATCTTTTTAGGCAGATTTAAAGTTATACAAGCTTTAGAGAATATTCAATCACTTTTATTTTTAAAAGAGTATTATTTTTCCTTCTATTTTAGTTGTTTTGGGGGCTGATCATCTTTTGTTCATAGAAATTCTCTGAAATTCAAATAATTAATTCTTTTATTGCAATCATTTGTTGAGGGAACCAATGCCCCTTTAAAAACTTCTGTAAGGGACAATTGGTTGAAGAACTGGACAATCAGATGATGTTTTAGCCGTAAATTCATGAAGAACATACTGCGCAATCAAGATCAAAAGGCCGTGTTCGTGTAGGCGATAAAGAGAGGTTTTGTTGCAATGTTGTGGGATTTTTTGGGGAAAAAGGTTGCTGATCATTGGATTTAAACGCGGCAAATTTTTGCAAAGGCGAATTTTTGTCCTTCATATGTTTTAGAGAGGAAGAAAAATAATGTTAAGAAAGAAATTTTTATCAACAATGATGACTTTATGGGCTTTAGGAGCGTCAGGGGTGGCTGTGACTGCTTTTCACGCGGAAGCTGGAACCATTACAGGAACAGTTGCTCGTGTTGCATCAGGTCAGGTATCTTTACGCACAGGCCCTGCGACAGCTTATAAAGTTATCGCAATGGTTCCAATGGGAGCAAAAGTGCAAATTTATGGCTGCCTATCCAATAAAACTTGGTGTTCTCTTGGTTATCATGGAAAAGTTGGTTGGGCATCTGCACGTTACGTCAATGTTAACGATGTTCCTACCATTGCTTTTAAAAAGATGCCAGCAAAATCAAAATCCATGGTAAAATCACCAAAAGAAAAAGTGAAACAGGTTGTTTCTGATTTTAAAGCTCTTCCGGCGATTCAAAAAACACGCAAAAACATGCAAAAATTCTATAGAACAGATATGATTATCGATTCCACCGGGGTAAAAAAAAGAGATGAGCGGACAATTTTAAATCCGTCGCCAAAAGCGCAAGGAGTTTCTGTAAAGCGCGTGAATGCTTATAATCCCTCCTTTCCGGATGATGTCAATTACAAAAACTTTGAACGCAATGAAACGCGTTACCGTGTCGTGACTTATCCTGCTCGATAAGGGTAAAGTTAATTTCACAACCGGAATGACAAAAAGGATCAGCAGCATGAAGCAAACAATGCTTATGCTGCTGCTCTTGCTGTTTCGTAAAGCGGCATTAAGGTGGATATTAGTGCAAGCTCCTTCAAAAGTGCGATTGTGTTCAGATTGGTGCAGGGAAAGAGCTTCATTCTTTAAGGCAGAGAGAGCTAAGAATATTCAGGGTGGAATTTGCCAGTGCTTTGAAATAATAACCTTTTAAGATGGTGTTAGAGGGAAGCTGTTAAAAAAGCCGGACTTTTTAACAGACCGGCTTTGTATAAGGTTCCTTGTCCTGTCGGACAGGAAGATGATTAATTTATCGACTTTGGCTTGATCAAATTACGAGAAATGAGCAATTCAGCAATTTGAACGGCATTCAATGCTGCTCCTTTTCTTAAATTATCGGCAACAACCCAGAAAGCTAAACCATTTTCAACGGTGATATCTTCACGAATACGGCTAATAAAGGTGTCATCTTCTCCCGTACATTCATAAGGGGTGGTATAGCCACCATCTTCGTGTTTATCGATAAGCTGACAGCCGGGTGCATCGCGTAGGAGCGCTTGTGCTTCAGATGCGCTTAGTGGTTTTTCAAATTCAACATGGACAGCTTCGGCATGACCGATAAAGACAGGAACCCGAACAGCAGTGGCTGTTAATTTAATTTTCGGGTCGAGAATTTTTTTTGTTTCCACGGTCATTTTCCATTCTTCTTTTGTATAACCATCTTCCATGAAAACATCGATATGAGGAATGACATTAAAGGCAATGCGTTTAGTGAATTTTTTTGATGTAATTGGATCTGCAACAAAAACTGCACGTGATTGTTCGAAAAGTTCGTCCATTCCTTCTTTACCAGCTCCAGAAACAGACTGATATGTAGAGACAACAACACGTTTAATGATTGCAGCATCATGGAGAGGTTTTAAAGCTAAGACCAGTTGAATTGTTGAACAATTAGGATTTGCTATAATATTACGCTTAGAAAAGGCATTTATAGCTTCGCCATTGACTTCAGGGACTATCAACGGAACATTGGCATCATAGCGCCACGTGGAGGAATTATCGATGACGACACAGCCGGTAGCAGCGATTTTAGGGGCGTATTCTTTGGAAATGCTCCCTCCTGCAGACATAAGACAAAAATCTGTGTCTGAAAAATCGTAAGTATCCAGTGCTTTTACTTTTAAAGTTTTATCTCCATAAGAAACTTCTTGTCCTAATGAGCGTCGTGATGCGAGAGGGACAATTTCATGCGCAGGAAAACCACGCTCTTCTAAAATTGTAAGCATTTCACGACCAACATTGCCGGTTGCGCCAACAATTGCAACTTTAAAACTCATTTTCTATACTCCTCATGTCTCTCCACGTTTATTCCCCGTGCTATACTCAGGAGAGAGTGAGTTGGTCAAGGAACATCGTTAAATTATATTTTTGATTTTCAACAACTCAATTTTGTGCA
>NZ_JBHIQG010000033.1:0-2313 GCF_042196425.1 Bartonella sp. AD328YNZD
AATAAGGGTGAAGTTTATTTCTTAGGGGGAACAACATATATGAATGCGACTGCTGAAGTACAGTTTCCTATTCCTGTTGTGCCTGAAGGATTTGGGTTGCGCGGTGCTTTATTTGCGGATATTGCCACGCTTTATGGTAATAATTATAAGGCAGTTTTTAAAGGTGAGCCGCCTGTTACCAATACCAAAAGTGCTTGGCGCTCATCTGCAGGTGTGAGTTTGATGTGGGATTCTCCGTTTGGTCCTTTGCGTTTTGATTATGCTTGGCCAATAATGAAGCAGGAGGGGGATCGTGTGCAGCAATTAAACTTTGGTATTTCTACAAAGTTCTGATTTGAGCGATTTTAAGAAGGAAAAACTTGAAGAGAATAGCTTAAGCTGGGAGAGAAAGTGTTTTGATGGCGGATACATTTTTTTTTACGCCGTCCCGACGATTGACAGTTGCAAATGCTGCTGAGTTGACGGGTGCAAAGCTTCTTAATCCAGAGTTTTCTCATAAAGTTATCAATACTCTTTCTTCACTTGAGAGTGCTGTGGAGGGTTCGCTTGTTTTTGTAGAGCATCGGAAGTTTTCTGATGCTTTGCTGGATAGTTCTGCTGTTGCTGTTTTGTGTACGAATGAGATTGTTTTTAAAGTTCCCGAAACTATGGCAATTTTGGTGACATCCACACCACAGCGTGACTTTGCTCAGATTGGTCGTATTTTGTTTCCAGATTCTGTTAAGCCAATACCTTGGTTGGGGAAGAAGGGGATTTCATCGCATGCGCATATTCATCCAACGGCTAAGTTGGCGCATGATGTGTGTATTGAAGCGGGAGCTGTTATTGGTAAAAATGTTGAGATTGGTGCAGGAACTCTTATCTCATCCACAGCTGTTATCGGTGAAAATTGCCGTATTGGATGTGACTGCTATATTGCTCCTAAGGTAACAGTTCAGTGTTCTATAATAGGTGATAAGGTTCAGCTTTATCCTGGTGTTTGCATTGGGCAAGATGGTTTTGGTTATGTTGGGGGCGTTTCTGGAATCGAGAAAATTCCACAGCTTGGTCGCGTTATTATTGAGGATGGTGTAGAAGTTGGTGCGAACACGACAATTGATCGTGGAACATTTCAAGATACTGTTATTGGTGAAGGAAGCAAGATTGATAATCTTGTACAAATTGCCCACAATGTAAAAATTGGTCGCTATTGTCTTATTGCCGCTCAATGTGGCATTGCGGGAAGTACATCTATAGGGGATATGTCTCAGCTTGGTGGAAGTGTGGGAGTAGCTGATCACATCATAATAGGTAAATCTGTTCAGATTGCTGCTCGTAGTGGTGTTATGAATGACATTCCGGATGGCGAAAAATGGGGAGGTAGTCCAGCGCGACCATTTAAACAATGGTTTCGTGAAGTAGCGGCGTTGCGCAGTATGGGAAAAGTTAAAAAGGAGAAACGCTGATATGATCAGCAGTGAAAAAACTAAAAACTTAGAGGCTGTCGATATTGAAAAACTATTATCAATATTACCGCACCGTTATCCATTTTTATTAATTGATCGTATCGTTGATATTGATGGTGAACAAGAAGCGATTGGTATTAAAAATATAACGATTAACGAGCCACATTTTACAGGACATTTTCCCTCAAAGCCTGTTATGCCTGGAGTTTTGATTTTAGAAGCTATGGCACAAACGGCAGGAGCAATAGCACTTTTAAATTTAGGCAATAAGCAAACAAATTTAGTTTACCTTATGACGGTTGATAATGCGAAATTTCGTAAGCCGGTTATGCCTGGTGATCAGCTCAAGATTCATGTTCAGCTTTTGAAAAAAAGATCTGGTATGAGACGTTTTTCATGTGTTGCAAAAGTAGAAGATGTCCGCGTCGCTGAAGCAGAAATTGCTGCGATGATTGTTGAAAAAGAATAAACGATATTTGATAGGAATTTAAAAATGTCCGGTACGAAAATCCATCCAACTGCTCTTGTGGAGAAGGGAGCGCAGCTTGGTGAGAATGTATGCGTTGGGCCGTTTTGCCATATTAGTTCAGAGGCTGTTATTGGTGATGAATGTAGTTTGACAAGTCATGTTGTAATAATGGGAAAGACGACTTTAGGAGCTAAGAGTAAAGTATTTTCTCATGCAGTTTTGGGAGCTGAACCGCAAAATAATAAACATAAAGGAGGGGCTACGACTCTTTTTATTGGTAAGAATTGTACGATTCGTGAAGGTGTAACAATGCATAGGGGTTCCGATTCGAGTGTAGGAATGACAGTTGTTGGTGATAATTGCCAATTTTTTTGTTATGCGCATATCGCTCACGATTGT
>NZ_JBHIQG010000033.1:2413-14261 GCF_042196425.1 Bartonella sp. AD328YNZD
ATGGTTTTTGTGTTATCGGTGCCCATGAAATAGTACCAGATCTTTTAGCTCCCATAGCATTTAATTTAACAATACGGCGTGCTACGCCAAAAGAGAAAAAAGATATTTTTTTAGCAGCAGAAGCAGCAAAACTTTTAGGTCAATTGGATATTGGACAAGCCGTTGTTGTTGTTCAGGGAAGGGTGGTTGCTTTGGAGGGCGCTGAGGGAACTGATAATATGTTGTGGCGTGTTTGTGAAATGCGAGAAAGAGGGCAAATTCCCTCTAAGGGTGGTGTTCTTGTAAAATGTGCAAAACCACAACAGGATAATCGCGTTGATTTGCCATCAATTGGTCCCGCGACAATAATGAATATTGCAAAGAGTGGTTTATCTGGTGTTGCGGTGGAGGCAAATAGAAGTCTAATATTATCAGTGAAAACAACAATAGAAAAAGCCAACAAATATTCTCTATTTATAGAGACATTTGAGAAGTTTGGTCATGAATAATTGTTTCTTAAAGATTGCAGTGGTTTCAGGTGAGGAATCTGGTGATTTACTTGGGGCCGATCTAATTTCTTGTTTATCACAACAGATAGGATGCAATATTCATTTGATTGGTGTTGGGGGGAGCCATTTAAAGGCATTAGGCTTAAAAAGCTTTTTTGATTCCCATGATATTGCTTTAATAGGTTTAAAGGAGGTGTTGAAAAAACTACCGTTGTTGTTGCTACACATTCGCAATTTATCCAAATTTATTGCACAAGAACAACCTGATTGTTTAATTATTATTGATAGTCCTGATTTCACGCATCGTATTGCAAAAAAGGTACGTGCTTTAGCGCCTTCTATTCCTATCATTAAATATATTGCACCAACCGTTTGGGCATGGAGGCCAGAGCGTGCAAAAGCTATGTGTGGATTTGTTGATCATGTTTTAGCGGTTTTTCCTTTTGAAGAAAAGATTATGCAAGATTTGGGAGGCCCTGCCACGACTTATGTTGGACATCGTCTTTTGACATATCCTCCCCTTTTGAGAATTCAGTCAGAAAAAAAAAGCCAATTAGAACAAAGAAATTTGATCGATACACAAGCATTATCGCCTACATTAGTTATTTTGCCAGGATCGCGCAATTCAGAAATTCGTTCTTTAATGCCTATTTTTCGAGAAACAGTAGAGATTCTTGTACAACGTATTCCTCATTTACGTATTATTTTACCAACCTTACCTCATTTGGTAGATAGAATCCGGGACTTTGTGCAGGGCTGGAAAAGCAAGATAGAAATTGTAGTTGGTGAAGATGAAAAATGGCGTGCTTTTGCACAAGCAGATGTTGCTCTTGCTGCACATGGAACTGTTTCACTTGAATTAGCCTTAGCAAAAGTTCCTATGGTTCTTTGCTATAAACTTGATTTCTTTTCTAAATTATTTATTTTTCCTAAAATGATGTTATGGAGTGCTGCTCTTCCAAATATTATTGCTGATAAGCCTATTGTTTCGGAATATTTGAATGAATTAATCCGTCCTGGCATGTTAGCAAGACAGGTAGAACAACTTTTGGCTAATCCTTTATTGCGACAGGCACAACTTGATTCCTTTGAGATGGTAGAACAGAAAATGAAAACTGAAGTACCATCGGGGGTTGTTGGCGCACAAACAATTATCACTCTTTTAAAAAGTAGGAATAAAATTGTATAAATAAAGCAATATTTTAATGATTAATATTTAATTTTAGCAAGAAATTCACAAGCACGTTGGCTTTTAGGATTGGTAAAAAATTTTTCAGATGCTGTATCTTCAACAATTTTTCCGTTTTCTAGAAAGAGTATTCTTTCTGAGACTTTCCGTGCGAAGTCCATTTCATGAGTAACACAAAGCATTGTGATTCCTGTATCTGCTAATTGAGCCATTACTTGCAAAACTTCTCCTACACTTTCTGGATCAAGAGCAGAGGTTGGTTCGTCAAAAAGCATTACTTCAGGTTCCATACAAAGTGCACGGGCAATCGCAACACGCTGTTGTTGCCCACCAGAGAGTTGTAAAGGATATTTTTCACAGTGTTTTTCAATACCGACATGCGTTAAGTAATGAATTGCTCGTTCTTTTGCTTGTTGTTTGGAAAGACCTTGAACTGTCATAGGGGCTAAAATACAATTTTGTATAACGCTCATGTGGGGGAATAAATTAAAGTTCTGAAAGACCATTCCTATCTTACGGAGAACATTTTTTTGCTGTTGTACAGGGGCGGTATGGATATCAACGTTATGGATACGGATCGAACCTTTTTGTGCTTGTTCTAATTGATTAATACAACGAATTAACGTTGATTTTCCAGATCCGGATGGGCCACAAATAACGATATGTTCACCAGTTTGAACATCAAAGTTGATATCATGTAGAACCTGAAAGTTTCCGTACCATTTATTGAGGTTTCGAATGGAGATCACAGGGTTTTTATTGGGAGAGATCGATTGATTATTTTTCAAATTCATCTTGTTTTATTCTTTCATTGATGAATGAATTTATTAATTCAACATTTTGATTTGGTAAAGTTCTTTTATGATCATTTATTTATCGTAAATATCGAGTGAGGCGATGTTCGATAAAAACAATAAAACGATGAATGAGTTCAACAATAAAAAGATAGATAAGGGCTGCCCAAACGTAAACTTGAAAATCGAATGTACGTGAATAAGTGAGTTTAGCAATCCCCATTAAATCATAAACAGTAATAAGTGAGGCAATGGCACTGGATTTAATCATTAAAATCAACTCATTGCCTAGAGGGCGTAATGCTATAATCATTGCTTGTGGAAGAATAACTTTAAAAAATGTGACAGAGTTGCTTAAACCTAAAGCTTTTGATGCTTCACGTTGCCCAGTTGTTACGGATAAAAAACTTCCTTTAAAGATCTCAGATTGATAGGCAGCAGAATTGAGTGTAAAAATAAAAAGACAACAATACCACGCGTTTTGAAAAAACCACCATAGACCAACCTGTTGCCAAAAATTGTTCATTGAACCAAGCCCATAATAAAAAAGGAAGAGTTGGGCTAACAAAGGAGAGCCGCGAAAAAAATAGACATAAGCATTTGCGAAATATTGTAAAAACGTATTCTTTGATAAACGCGCAAAAGCGATAAGCATACCAAGGAAAAAACCAAGAGAACAAGAAATAGAAACAAGCTCAACAGTAACAATAAAGCCATCAACAAATTTGGGGCCATAACGGCTTAAAAGATCAGGATTAAAAAGGAAATAAAGCCACTCCGGAATCATTAACCTAGCACCTTTTTATAGCCTATTTGAGTGTATGTTTCCACATAGCGTAATATTGTAGAAAAAAACGCTGAAAATAATAAATAGAGTAAGCATGCTACAAGATAAAATAGCATGGGTTTATTGGTTGCCGCGACAGCTAAATTCGTTTGTCGCATGAGGTCAACAAGCGCGATAGTTGAAACGAGGGATGTATCTTTCAGTAAAGTAAGCCAATTATTAGAAAGTCCTGGTAAGGCATTTCGGATGAGCTGAGGGAAGACAATACGAAAAAATGTGGTTGATCGTGAAAGGCCTAAAGCTTTGGCAGCTTCATATTGACCTTTATCAAAAATATTAAATGCTCCAAGCCAAACTTCACAAGAGAAAGCTGCAAAAACCAGACTGAGTGCAAGGACACCAGCAACAAAAGCATTGATGCTGAACATGATTTCAAGATTAAAATAGTCAAAGGCATTTTGAATAAGATTTTGTAATCCATAGTAAACTAAAAACAGAGTTAAAAGCTCTGGTAATCCACGAAATACCGTTGAAAAGAGACGTGCTAGAGCTTTAGCTATCTTAATATTGGATCGAATCATTACTGCATTGAGAAGACCTAAGGGAAGCCCTAGAAGGCCACAACACAACGCCAATGACAATGTCATTCCTGCACTGGAAAGTATAACCGCTCCCCATCCACCATTGCTAAATGATAGCAATGCTAAATTTTCAATCATTCTTGTGTTCCTCATGAAAGAGTTAGATAATGTTTTTTAGAAATAGACAGTAGGTTGCATTTAAATATCACATTGATATTTAATAAACATCATTTGTAAAATATTTTCTCATAATTTTCTCATAAGTTCCATCCAAACGGATTTCTTTTATTGCTTCATTGAACTTATTTTTAAGATCATTATTATTTTGACGGATTGCAATTGCAACAGGAAACTTTGTTTCTTCCAGAGTTCCTAGGAGGAAACAGCAATCTTTTCCTTCATTTTTAAGCCAATTTAACGCTTCTAATTTATCAACAATAATCATATCAAGTCGATGATTTAAGAGGTCACGATTCATTTCTATTGTGGAAGGATAGAGTTTGATTTTTACCTCTTTAGAGGCATAATGATCTTCCGCATACAAAGCTTGTGTTGTATTGGATTGCACACCAAGATTTTTACCTCTAAAGCTTTGTGTTGAGAGTTCCTTAATTCCTGAATCTTTAGTAACAATGACAGCCAGTGCTGTGTCATAGTAAGGATCTGTAAAGTCAATTTTTTGTAAACGCTCTTGTGTATGAGAGAGAGAAGCAACAATAGCGTCATATTTTTTTGCAATAAGTCCGGGGATCATTCCCTCGAAATCTTGCGTGACAATAGTACACTCAACATTCATTTTTTTACAAAGTGCATAAGATATATCAATATCAAATCCCTGCAGTTTGTTATTTGAGTCAATATAACTAAAAGGAGGATAGGTGCCTTCACTCGCAATTTTTAATGTTTTCGCATCAGCCAATTGGGCGAATAGCGTGGCGCTTATTATAAGAGCTCCAGCTAATAGTTTCATTATATTCTCCTATTGGATAAGCGGGCAAATATGAAATCGTCACGTTTTATAATCTGTAAGCTTTTTGGGAGCAATGCAAAAATTTATCGGCGTTTATTTTAGATCATTATGTTGCAGATTATTATCAAAAAATTATCTTTTTTATTGATTTAAAGAAAATGAATATCTTATTGCTTTTATGATGGCTTAATTTTCATAAAATGAGTGCTTTGCATTATCTCATAAATAAAAATCGAGAAATTTTCTTGCAAAATAAGGCTATTCAATTTGAACATGAAGAAAAAATTAGATTTTTATAAAATAAAAATACAATCTCAATTATTATTAGATTCCATGAAAGGTTTAAATATCGAGAAACAATTAAAAATTAACTTTTTATAAATATAAATTTTTCTTATAAAAATACTGGGTTTTCAATCATACTTGCATGTTCAACAAAGAGTTTGAAAATATTCCTTAAAATATAAAGCTTCAAGTTTAATTCATAGTGATATTTAATCGATATCGAATGCAAAATACTTTCTCATAATTTCATCATAGGTTCCATCGGCGCGGATTTCTTCTATTGCTTTATTGAACTTATTTTTAAGATCAGTATTATTTTGACGGAGTGCAATTGCAATAGGAAATTTTGTTTCTTCTAAAGTTCCTAGAAGCTCGCAGCAATCCTTTCCTTCATTTTCAAGCCAATTTAATGCTTTTAATTTATCAAAGATGATTATATCAAGCCGATGGCTTAAAAGGTCACGAGTAACTTCTATTGCTGTAGGATAAAGTTTGATATTCACTTCTCCAGAGGCATAATGGTCTTCTGAATATGAAGCCTGTGTTGTATTTGATTGTACACCAAGATTTTTACCTTTAAAGCTTTGTGTTGAGATCTCTTTAATTTCCGAATTTTTGCTAACAATAACAGCGAGTACTGTATTGTAGTAAGGATCTGTAAAATCAATTTTTTGTAAGCGCTCTTTTGTAGGAGAAAGGGAAGAAATGATAGCATCGTATTTTTTGGCAATAAGTCCGGGAATCATTCCCTCGAAGTCTTGTACGACGATAGTGCATTCAATATTCATTTTTTTACAAAGTGCATAAGCTATATCAATATCAAATCCTTGCAGTTTATTATTTGAGTCAATATAACTAAATGGCGGATAAGAAGCATCACTTGCAATTTTCAGCGTTTGAGAATTGGCCGATAGAGTAAACAGTGTTGCGCTTATTATAAGAGCTCCTACTAATAATTTCATTATGTTCTCCTATTAGATAAGCTGGCAAATATGAAACCATTATGCATTTTTATAATCTTTAAGCTCTTTGGGAGCAATGTAAAAAATTGAGTTGTTTTCATTATGCTAGATATTATTATCAAAAAAATGATTTATTTTTATCAAGTATGGGAATAGAAAATACAGGAAAGAAGTAAACCTCTTATCGCTTATATAATGAATTTTAATAATTTTATTAAAAATAAGTAAATTATCTTTAAAAGAAAAACTATTAATTTAAATACAAAGAAAATTTTAGTCCTTAACAGGATAAAATATTATTATTTCCACTTTTTATATGAAATGCAGAATGTCAAAATAAATTTATTTTCTAACAATTGTGAAGATTTTCTTCTAAGAAGTTTGATTTTAGCCGATGATGTTTAAGATGAATGCCTGTATAGGATATAATCATTATAACAAGTTGATCTTTATAGCTATTCTTATAGAAAGAGTCATTTTGCATAGCAAATTTTAAGAGTGCATTTCATTTTCATTCTAATCTACTGTATTTGAAGAAGATAGAGAGTGAAACTCTAACATTGCTAAGTTTTAATATGTAATAAGGGTTTTAGATATGAGGGAATCATAGAAAATACGTTTCATTGAAAATAATGAGAATTATAGGGTAAAATTTTCAATTTCTTTTTACTAAATGTGTAGCTAATTTTCAAAAGAGTATTATCAATTTATTGACAGAGCCAAAATTTAGAATTTTTTCGTAAATTTTTTATGATGATGTTCTTTGGCGAGAAAGAGCTTTAAAATGAGGTTTTATAAAAATCCTTAAAGGATGCTTTTTGATCACTTTCAATAAAGCCTCAGTAAACTGAAGCTTTATTGATTGATTTATCTCTTTAATTTACACGTTCATCTATAGGAACATAGTCACGCATAGCATAACCTGTGTAAAGTTGTCGAGGACGACCAATTTTTTGGGCAGGGTCTTCAATCATTTCTTTCCATTGTGCCACCCACCCAACACTGCGTGCTAATGCAAAAAGAACAGTAAACATTTCGGTTGGAAAACCTAAAGCTTTTAATGTAATGCCGGAATAAAAATCAACATTGGGATAAAGCTTTTTCTCAATAAAATATTCATCACTTAAAGCAATTTTTTCAAGCTCTATTGCAATATCAAGAAGCGGGTCATCTTGAATGTTGAGTTCTTTTAAAACTTCATGACAAGTTTTTTGCATGATTTTTGCACGTGGATCATAATTTTTATAGACACGATGCCCAAAGCCCATAAGGCGGAAAGGATCATTTTTATCTTTTGCACGTGCAATAAATTCAGGAATTCTTTTAATAGAACCTATTTCTTGTAGCATTTTTAGACATGCTTCATTGGCACCACCATGTGCTGGTCCCCAAAGGCATGCAACACCTGCTGCAATACAGGCAAACGGATTAGCACCTGAGGATCCAGCAAGACGCACTGTAGATGTAGAAGCATTTTGTTCATGATCTGCATGAAGGATAAAGATTTGATCCATCGCTCGGGCAAGCACTGGATTTATTTTATATTCTTCACAAGGAACAGCAAAACACATATGGAGGAAATTTGCAGCATAACTAAGATCATTGCGTGGATAAACAAAGGCTTGTCCGATACTGTATTTATAGGCCATAGCAGCAAGCGTTGGAACTTTTGAGATAAGACGTACAGAAGCAATCATTCTCTGGTGAGGATCTGTAATATCAATAGAGTCGTGATAGAACGCAGACATAGCGCCAAGGCAGGCAACCATGACGGCCATGGGATGAGAGTCACGACGGAAGCCGTGGAAGAAACGTGAAAACTGCTCGTGGACCATGGTATGTTGCATAATACATCGATCAAAGTCGTTTTTTTCTTTCTGTGTTGGGAGTTCACCATAAAGGAGAAGATAACAACTTTCGAGAAAGTCTCCTTTTTCAGCCAATTGGTCGATAGGATAACCACGATAAAGCAATATGCCTTTATCACCATCAATATAAGTAATTTTTGATTCACAAGAAGCTGTTGAAGTAAAACCAGGATCATAAGTAAAAATATCGGTTTTTTTGTAGAGAGAAGCAATTTCGATGACTTCAGGTCCACTTGTGCCTTTACGCAGGGGAAGTTCTACTTTTTTATCATTCACAATAAGATGTGCGTTATTCTCAGACATTCGGTATTCCTTTCAGATCCTTCGCTTCTAAAAATTAAGACTCTGCTTCATCAGAGTAGGAGATATACAATAACTGAAGCTTTTCTTACTTATACTAAGGGCAGATTGCCTCTAAAAGTGAGTACATGCAATCTAAAATATTTCCTTAGCGATCATTATTACTCAATACAAATTGTATTTCAATGATATAACATAAAAAACTCTTTTAGATTGCGTTGAAATATTTGTATAGAGATCTATTTGAGGAGATCTATTCAGTACATATCATGAGTATATTTTTTTGATAAGTTGGTCTTTGATACGATGAAGGCATTCATCGCGTCCTAATAAAATAAGAATATCTAAAACTCCTGGCGATGTTGCGCGTCCTGTAAGAGCTGCGCGAAGTGGTTGGGCGATAGATCCAAATTTAAGATTTTCTGTTTGGGCATAAGAGCGAAGAGTTTCATCTAAAGCTTTTGTATCCCAAGAGGGGCAAGCTTTCAGGGCAAGATAAAGAGCGTTTAAAATGGTTCGTCCATTTTTATCTAAGAGTATTTGTGCTTTTTCATCAAGCTGTAATGGTCGTTGCGTAAAAATGAAGGCGGCATTATCAATCAGCTCGCACAGTGTTTTTGAACGTTCTTTCAAATGTGGGATTGCTTTTAAAAATTGAACACGGCGTTTTTCATCAAGTCTTTCAATGGTTTGTGCTCCCTTATCGGTTTCTGGTAGAATATCAAGAGCGGCATCAAAAAGTTCTTGATCATTGCTCATGCGCATATAGTGTCCGTTAATGGAATCGAGCTTTTTGAGATCAAAACGAGCAGCACCTTTGTTAATATCCTCAATATCAAACCAAGAAATCATATCTTCAAGTGATATAAGTTCGTCATCCCCGTGACTCCACCCTAAACGGACAAGGTAATTGCGCAAAGCAGCAGGAAGATATCCCATGGTTCGGTAAGCATCAACACCGAGCGCCCCATGCCGCTTTGATAATTTTGCGCCGTTTTCACCGTGGATAAGAGGAATATGTGCCATAACAGGAATATCCCATCCCATTGCTTTAAAGATGATTATTTGTCGGGCTGCATTGGTAAGATGATCGTCTCCACGTATGATATGTGTGATGCCCATATCATGATCATCAACGACAACAGCATGCATATAGGTAGGCGAACCATCAGAACGCAAAATAATAAAGTCATCAAGATCTTTATTAGGAAAACGAACATCACCTTGAACAAGATCATGTACTATGGTTTCTCCCTCTTGAGGGGCTTTGATGCGAATAACAGGTTTAACACCTTTAGGAGCTTCAGAACGATCACGGTCCCGCCAACGTCCATCATAACGGGGCGGGCGCCTTTCTGTACGGGCTTTTTCACGCATTTCAGCTAATTCTTCAGGTGAAGCATAACAATAATATGCTTTGCCATTCTTGACCAACTGCTCGGCGATTTGGCGGTGACGTTCTGCACGTTCAAATTGCGAAATAGGGGCGCCATCATAGTTAAGACCCATCCAGTGCAAGCCATCTATTATGGCTTTTACAGCTGCTTCTGTTGAACGTTCCCGGTCTGTATCTTCAATTCGTAGAAGCATTTTTCCACCGGTATGTTTTGCATAAAGCCAATTAAAAAGAGCAGTACGAGCGCCACCAATATGAAGGAAACCTGTGGGTGAAGGGGCAAAACGGGTAATAACAGACACGAATATTTTCCTTTAAATTGAGATATTACTTATGGAACTTTATAGAAAGGTTATGTTAGCATAAGTGATGGGGCGTGCAATAGCCGTATTGCGAGTTAAAGTGGGGGACTGATGTTTTATAAAAGTAAAGAGGGTTTATCCGAAAAATCTGTTACAGAAAGAAAAAAGCCATGTCAGATAGGGCAGAGTGTTTTTTCTAGATATGATGATGCAAAGAACGGTAGCTATAACCAACAAAAACTTTTTTTATTGACACTCTTAAAAGAAGTAATCATTTTTTTTCGCAAATGGTTAGAAGATTGTATTAATAAAGAGGTTGCTTTTGGTATCCTTTTTTCGCTGATTTTAGTCTTTTTTGCCCTAGGAATCATTTTCTATTTTCATTTAGAGTGGGAACCAAGTTGGGGACAATTGGGGGCATTGGTCAGTATTTTTCTGGGAATATTCTATGGTGCACGTTTTTATCCAAAAATATGGATTCCCGTGGGATTTCTGTTTTGTATTATATTGGGTACTTTAGCGGCAAAAATAGAAACGTGGCGTATTGCAACACCCATGTTAGGCAGTGACATTGTCACTACATTGACGGGAAGAATTGTTTCTATTGAGTCAGGTGCCAAAGGAGGGTTTCGTTTAGTTTTGGATATTTTGAGTACAGAAAAGCCCATATTACGCCATAGTCTTCATCGTGTTCGTTTATCGGCAAAATATTTGCCATCTGGCTTAGCGATTGGTGATGGACTGCATGGAAAAGTGAAGATGCGTGCATTCTCTGGGCCGGTGCGTCCAGGAGGCTACGATTTTAGTTTTCATAATTACTTTAAAAGAATTGGGGCACAAGGCGTTTATTTAGGAAAACCAAGAAAAATATCCGTTTCTCAGCCTGATGGGATATTCGCTATCATTCTACAGAAAATTGAAAATTTACGCACGAAGATGACACAAAGAATCCGTATAGCCCTTGAAGGAGAAAAGGGGAGTGTTGCAGCTGCCCTCATAACAGGGCAGCGTGCTGGTATTTCAAATGAGACAAATGAAGCATTACGTACAGCTGGATTAGCCCATATTTTATCAATATCAGGTTTACATATGGCGTTGTTAAGCGGCATAGTTCTTTTGAGTATCCGTAGTTTTTTAGCATTTTTTCCAGTTTTTTCTTCCTATTATTCCAGTAAAAAGTTTGCTGCTATCGTTGCGTTTATGATAACAGCTTTTTATTTGTTATTGTCGGGCTTAGCAATATCAGCGCAAAGAAGTTTTGTGATGATTGCTGTTATGTTGGTTGCTATATTGTGTAATCGCTCTGCTATAACAATGCGTAATTTTTCCATTGCAGGGTTGATAACTCTGGCGATGACACCCCATGAAATATTAGGTCCTAGCTTTCAAATGTCCTTTTCTGCGACTGCTGCTTTGATCGCTTTTTTTGATTGGTGGAGTGGAAGATCATTTTTTCGTAAAAGAAAAACAACTCCCTCTTATGTTGGAGGAGGAGTGATGAATTTTGTTTTCTTATCGATTCTTTCAACGTGTGCTTCTTCCTTTGTTGCAGGGAGTGCAAGTGGAATTTATGCTGCTTATCATTTTTCTAATATGGCATCTTTGAGCATTATCAGTAATGCTTTTGCTTTGCCTGTTATCTCAATTTTTGTCATTCCCTTTGGATTAATCGCAGTTCTTGCAATGTTAGGAGGATTCGAATGGCTTCCCCTTCAAATTATGGGCTTTGGAGTTGATCTTGTAATAAAGATTGCACATGCTATCAAGGCTATTTCTCCTGATTTAAATCCTGGTTTTATGCCGTTATCTGCGTTGATCTTACTGAGTATAGGCTTGGTTGGATTGACTTTTTGCAAAACACCTATCAGGCTCTTTTTTAGTTTTTTTATTTTGGTTGGTATTTGTATTTGTGTGATGCATTCACCT